>CAYXVB010000014.1:3093-15855 GCA_964467785.1 uncultured Bacteriovoracaceae bacterium | reverse complement strand
TGGTGGCCGAGACAGGGCAGAAGGACCTGAAGCCAGTCGATTTTCTTCTTCTCCGCCAGCGCAAGCAGTTCTCGGCGGACTTCAAGCAGCTTGCGGGACTGCATGCGCAGCGCCGGCTCGACCAGGATCGCGATGCCGTCCTCTTCGAGATGGCGTTCCCAAGCGCTGAGCAGCGCGCGGGCGATTTCGGCTGGAGTCTGGGAATATTCGTTGAGGAAATAGCTCATCAGCCAAAGGTGGAAGGTGGGGGCGCTGCGGGGGAGGAATCCCTGCGCGAGGTCGAGCTTGCGGTGGAATGGGCGGATGCCCCAGTCTCCCACTCCGCAGTAATCAAAGTAGTTTTCCGCCCAGCCCTGGCCCAGCTGGAGCATCGCCTTGTCCTGCTCGATCAACGCCCAGCTACCCGATTTGGGCAGACCCACGGGGGAGTGGCGTTCGCCGGCGGCGATTCCGGTCGCGCCAGAGGCCGGGCCCGCGCCGAACTCGATGCCGCGAAAGCCTGCGTGCGGCCAACGGAATCCCAGTCGGGCCAGCTCGGCCCAGACTGAAGCGACGCGATAAAGGTTCGAGGGCATGAAGTAAAGGAAGTAGGCGAGCCGAAAGTTTTCCGGATTGGAGCTTTCCTTCCAATAAGGATCCAGTCCTTTTTCTTGAGTGGCGGCGATCCTGCCCTGCGACCCGGGGCGGGCTTCCAGTCGATTGAACATGCCGGATAGCTTACGAATATGGGGAACGACCGACCTGGCAAGGAACCGGTGGGAGTGGATCGACTCGGCGTCGGGTAGACGGCCGGTTTCCAGGAGGAATCGAACCAATCGATCCTCAAAGGGAGCGCCAAAAGCTGTTGCCAAATTCTCGGGAACCCGCATAAATCCTCTACTGCCGCAATCACGGCACTAGACCAAACCCCATGGTCTTTGTCCAGAGGCTGAGTTAAATCTAGAATTTATGGGTCGAGTTCTGCTCCTTACATACCCGTCGACCGATGGATGGGACCGAGATATTTATCCATTCCTGGTCGAGGGGTTCCGTCGACACGGGTTCGATCCGGTCGAATGTCCGATCGACTCCGGCCTGCCGGCGGATCCGGCCGAGGCGGTGGCGCGGCTGCGCGCCCGGCTCGAGGCCGAAAAATCCGTGAGCGGAGGGGAGTCGCTCGCTCTGCACCCGGGATTCAGCTTCTGGTCGGAGCGCCCCGAGCTGGGCACTCTCTGTCAGGAGCTCGGTCTCAATGTCTTTGCGCCGAGTCCGCGCGTTCTCACGCTTTTCGGTAACCGATTGAGTCTCTTGCTCGAGTCCGAGAGGCTTGGGATCCCGAATCTTCTGAGCCATCCGGATCCGATCTACAGCCTGCGCGAGGTCGAGGCGCTCGTCCATTCGGGCGGGCAGCGAATGCCGTTCGTGCTCAAATCCTCGCGCAACGTCTCGGGCTCCGATCATTTCGTGGCCTATGACCCCGAGCAGATCCAGGCCCGATTGCCGCTGTGGCTTGAGCAGCTCCGGCGCAACACCGGCGAGGTGATCATCTTTGCCGAGCGCTACATCGAGGGGGGCCGCAAGCTCGAAGTCCCCTTTGTCCGCCTCCACGACGGGCGGACCGTCGTATTCCCGCGGGTGGACACCTCGCTGCAAAGCCGCAATCGCAGGCTGGTCGAGTTCTGTCCGCCGCAGAACGTGGATCCCGTCGCCGAAATCAAGTTGGTCGAGTGGGTGCGCCATTTCGCAGAGAACATGGGCTATGTCGGGGTGGGCAGCCTGGAGTTTCTGGTGGACGGCACCCATGTCTGGCTCGTGGGCGGCTCCGCGCGCCTCACCTCGTCTTTTCATCTCTGGGAGCGCGTCGCCGGCACGGAGGCGTTGGCCTGGCAGATCGCCGCCTACGCGGGCGGACACGTTCCTCCACGCGAGCTGCCTCGCGTGCAACCGCGCAAGCAATGGTCGCATGGGATCGCTCTTCGGATCTATGCCGAGGATCCGGTACTTCAGTTGCCGCGCCCAGGTCGCATCGTCGAGGTGAGCGATCGGCGCCATTGGGGCCTGCCCAACGCCGAGGCGGAGCTTCAGTTGAGCGTGAAGCCCGGCGACGACGTGCCCGCGGTCGGACGCGGCCGGCTGGGAGTTCTCTGGGCCGGTGCGCAGGATCGGGCCCAAGCCATGCGAGTGGCGCGAGGCGTGCTCGAGGAGACCTGGGTGGCGGGATCTCTCGAGACCAATCAGCGTTTCCTGGGCGAAGTACTCACGCATCCTTGGGTGAGCGAAGGAATTTTCCATGCCGGATTCATCGACGAGGAGTTCCTGCCGCAGCTAAGGCCTTCGGCCGATTGGCTGCCGTTTTTCGCGTCGGTTTGCGAAAGCATCAGCGATTCTGGCGAGTTGCAGGACATCATCCGGGGTGGCGGCGTTCCCAGCTTCCGCTGGGCAGTAGGGGATCAGTGGTGTAAGCCGCTCCCAGCCGGGATGCTGCACTGGACCGACGGTCCCGTGCAGCGGGACTACGGTGGCCTTCCCGGAATCAGCGGTTCCATCGAGCTCAAGAGCGGACGCACGGCGCGAGTCTGTGCTTATCCACTGCGGCCGTCCGCCTGGCTTGTGCGTCTCGGCGAGTGGACTCTTCAGGTCCGCCGGGTCGACGCCTCCAAGCGCGCCGCCGCGCCCAAGGCCCCGCCGCGCCTGCACGCGCTGGTAAGTGGTCGGGTGCATTCTCTCCTTTTCCGCGAGGGGACGCTCGTGCCGGCGCACGAGCCCCTGGCGATCGTCGAGTCCCTCGGCACGCTGGTTCCGCATGCCATACCGGTGGATGCGCGCGTAGTCCGCTGGGTATCTGCCGCTGAAGATCGGGTCACTTCCGGCGAGGCGATGGCCGAGCTGGAGATTGTGCACGATGCTCCGGGCTCCCGGCACGTCTGACAGGTTCGACTGGGTTGCTGGGACAATGCGGATTCACCACGCTTCGGAGTTTGCCGCTCCGCGGGTATCCGGGTTAGTATCGTCGAAACAAGCACACTCAGGAGAGAAAATCCTATGCCGAGCTATTCGCGTCAGGTCCCGGTTCCCGGCCGTAGTTCTCAGGAGCTCTACGACAAGGTTGACGCGCAGATTGAGCATTTCCTCGAAAAAGCCCAGATGGGCAAGGCCGACGTTAAGCGCGATCCCTCGGGCAAGAAGCTCCGCATCGAGTCCTCGATGTTTTCGGCTACGCTGACCTGCAAGGACAACTGCATCGAAGTGGACGGTAAGCTCAGTCTGCTCGCCGCTCCGTTCCGCTCCAAGATCGACGAAGGTATCGATAAATGGATCGCCAAAGCTTTTGGTAGCAAGGCGTGAGCTCCTCCGGGGAGTCAGCACTGCCTAAGCCGCAATCCGTGCAGGGGCATCAGGTCCTACGCGCCGCGGGAGCGATCGGCGCCGCCACCTTCATGAGCCGCATCATGGGGCTCGTGCGCGAGCAGGCTTTCGCGTTCCTTTTCGGAGCTGGAAACGCGACCGACGCATTCAACGTCGCCTTCCGGATCCCCAACCTGCTGCGCGACCTTTTCGCCGAGGGGGCGATGAGCGCTTCGCTCGTGCCGACTTTCACCCGCGCCCGGATCGAGGAGGGCGACCGCCGCGCCTGGCGGGTGGCAGGACTCGTTTTCCGAGTGCTTTTCGTCACCGTCAGCCTGATCGCCGCGCTTGGCGTGCTCTTTGCGCCCGAGCTGGTCACGCTCTATGCCGGCGCCTTCAAGCAGGTGCCGGGCAAGTTCGAGCTTACCGTCTCGATGACCCGCGTGATGTTCCCGTTTTTCCCGCTCGTGGCACTCGCCGCCGCGTTCATGGGGATTCTCAACGCATGCGGGGTTTTCTTTCTCCCTGCATTCTCGTCGGCGCTTTTTAATGTCGCTTCGGTCGCCGTGGGGGTGCTTGCGGCTACGGTTCTTTTCAAGCACGGCCAGGAGTGGGAGATTCAGCCGATCGAAGGCATGGCCTTCGGCGTCCTAATCGGCGGCGCTGTGCAGGCTTTTTGCCAGCTCCCCGCGCTTTACCGTGCCGGTTACCGCTGGTATCGGCGCGAGGCTGGCGATCCGGTCTGGCACCGGGACCCCGCGCTCAAACGGATGCTTTGGATGATGGTTCCCGGCACGGTGGGACTCGCCGCCACCCAGGTCAGCATTCTGGTCAATACGATTTTGGCCACCTCGCAGATGCCAGGCGCGGTCTCCTGGCTCAATTACTCCTTTCGCCTGATGCAGTTTCCTATTGGACTCTTCGGGGTCTCGCTTGCTTCGGCCACGCTGCCTCAGGTGTCGCGCCTCTGGGTCGAAAAAGACATTGCCGGCGTGCAGCGCACTCTCGCGCACAGTCTGCGCCAGGTCTTCGCCATCAATCTTCCCGCCTCGGCGGGTCTGGCCTTTCTCGGGTACCCGATCATCGAATTGATATTCCAATACGGGCGCTTCACTCCCGACGACACTCAGCGCACTTCCATTGCGCTGGCCATGTATGCGATCGGTTTGACTGCATACTCCGCCGTGAAAGTGCTAGTGCCCGCCTGTTATGCTTTCGGTCAGACTCGGGTCGCCGTGATCTCCAGCGTGATCAGCGTGGCCTCAACGTTGACCCTCAATCTCTTGATGGTGCGTCCGTTCGGTTACTGGGGGCTCGCCCTGGGAACCTCGGTCGGTGCCTTGATCAATTGGGGCTTTCTCCTGCAGGCGGTGCGAAGGATTCTAAAATCAGCGGGAGGGGATTTTCCGATCCGACCGTTGCTGACCTCATTTGCCCTACATTTGGCGGTGGCCGCGCTGATGGGAGTGATCTGCTTGCTTTCCCATCAGGCGCTTAATCGCGCCCTTCCGGACTCATTCTTCTTCGAAAATTGCCGTACACTTCTTCCGTTCGGGCGCGCGCTCAAGGTGGGGCTCGTGGTTTTTGAAGGCGGGATCGTGGTTCTGCTCCTTTCGCGCCTCTTCAAGATCACGGATACCCTTGAAGCCACCGATCTTTTATTCCGAAAAATCAAAAACAAAGTGAGGCGGCCTAAATCTTAGGCTAGACTCGTCTCAGGAGGCCCTGACCAGTGCACACCAGCCGCGATACCGTTCGTTTGCTTTGCAAAAGCATTATTACCCGGCTCGAAAACGATAAGGCCATTACGTTTCCTTCCCGCTTGCGCCAGGTGGTGCAAGATGAGGTTTACGGCTTGATCGGGCCCTACATCCTCACTGAGGAAGATCTTCGAGACAAGACCCTGGCCCGGATCGGCGCCAAGGCCGAAGAGCTTGAAGGGAGCGAGTATTCCGACAGCGATCGCTACAAGGCGGCCAAAGCAGTCATTAAAGGCACCTTTGGAGACGACGAGCTCAATGGCCTCTATTTTCAGAAGCCGATGAAGGATGTCGCCAAGAGCGTAGCGGGATATATGATGCGCTCATCGCACATCGACGACGTCTTCGAGAGCGACGATGTCCTCGAGAAGCAGGTTGTCGAGACGATCAAGAAGTTCGACGCCGCGAACGTGCATTGATGTCTCGCCGCGAAAGCGGCGGAAGAAGTAGGATGAAGAGAGACCGCCAATCGTGATCCGCGAACTGCGCCATGAGAGTGCCGAGGATCTCTTCCAGCTGTAATAGGTCCTAGAGTCAGGTTTAGGCTGCAATGAGCCAAAAATAAAACCCCCGCCGGATCCGGAGATCGGGCGGGGGTTTCGTGCTTTTCCGGGTGCGGACTTTGGTCGATTACAGACCGACTTGTTTGAAGGCGCCGTCGACCTTGTTGCATGTGAGTCCGTCGAACATCTGACGGCACATCTTCTTGGTGGCAAGCGCGGCACTTGCGATCGTGTCCTTGTCCGTGAGGGCTTGGGTCAGGGTGGCGTAGTAAAGCTTTTCTGCCTTTTCCTGTCCGACGGCCTGGAACACGAGATACGAAGCATGGCCCGGGATGGTGGCGTTGACGTGCACCCAACAATTGTCATTGGTGCGATCGCATTTGGCGGGCGAAGGAACCTTTTCCATCATTGAAGCCGGATAAGGTAAGGTCACGATCTTGCCGGCATTGCTTCGCTTATTGAAGGTTAACTGATGCGGGTCCTGGAGGTTACGAACCCCCTTGGCCTGGGCGGGATTCAAGAACAGCGTGCGGCCAATCGCCCAGTCCTTTGCGCCGGCGATCATCACGCCGAAGAAGTCGGAGTAGGCTTCATTGAGCGCGCCCGATTCACCCATGCCGAGTAGCTTGGCCGAGTGGGCGGTCACGCCATGTGCCATTTCATGGCCCGCGACATCGAGAGAAAGGGTGAAGTCACCCAGTTCTTTGCCGTCACCGTCGCCATAGACCATCTGGTTGTTCTGAATGTCCCAGTGGGCGTTCTGGTAGTTTTTGCCGCCATGGACCACGCTGATCAGTGTGGAGCCGCGGCCGTCATAGCTATTGCGACCGAGGCGGCTTTGGAAGTAATTCAGAACCTTCAGCGAGTTGTCATTGGCGCGGCGGCCGCTTGCATCGGTCCCAATGGAAGGGACGCCGTTGGTTGCGACCAGCTTGCAGGATGTCGGATTCTCTAAGACCGGAGACCCATCGAGAACGACTTGGCAGTAGCCCTGGCCAGTAAATGCTTCACATTCTTTCGCGGTGAGATTCTGGACCTTGCCAGTGGCCAGGTCCGCGAGCTTGCAGCCTTGCACGCTTCTGCCATTGGGGGTCGGAACGAGGGTCAGCTCGACACCCTGTTTGGAAGCGTCGAAGATCTGGATCGGCGCAAGTTCGATGTGCTTGGAGAGATCTGCAAGCACTTCGCCCGACTTGGCGTCGATAATGACGTCGCGAGCCTCGTCCAGCCCGTTGGCGTTGAGTTCGACCCAATAAACCAGCCGGGCGGCACCTTCGTCCATGGGAAGGATCTTGAGTGTCGGCTGAGAGAGAAGTGGGCGATCGCCAGTGGTGCCGCGAGCAATGCTCACGGCTTCTTCCATGCTGAGTACGGGAGTAGCGTCGAGGCTGAAATGACGGATCGCATTACGCACCGAGGTTCCAAAGCGTCCCCGATGATGGAAAGCCATGGAGCCAATGACTTCCACGCCATTGTAATAGTGGCGGACCTTGGTGGTTTCAACGAGATCGCCGGAGACAATATTTTCCAGAGCTAGAGCATTTCCGTTGCGGTTTTCAAAGAAAGTACTGAGCTCGGAATTAGCGCGCAGCGTGTTCAGCGCGTCGCGAGTGCGAGAAAGGGCGTCGTTTTGCTTGTTTTTCCAGCCGCCGAAGAAGGTGCCGGCTTCAGGTACGCTGATGATGGAATCGGACTCAAAACCATATGCTGCTTGGATTCCGCACAGCAGGATGGCGCTTGTGCTGAGTAATCCCACGCGACTCAGAAGCGACGAGTTCATTTTCATTTCTTACAGCCCCACTCTCTGTCGATTATTGTTGATAAATTGACTGATCCCCAAACTCGCGCCCTTTTAGCACCGAGTCAGGCTCCCGGCTAGAGCAATTCTCGGACCAAAGTAAAATGATTAGCGAGTTTAATGAGTTGCTTTTTGTGGAGTAGGGGAGTCGGTTGATTGGGTCTTAAAAACAAGTAAAAAGTATCTATTTTTTGACGGTGCGATTGTAAATTTGAATCGGATTGACCCCAGTCGAATTGAAAAGTTCAGCCTTGTCGCCAAAATCTCCACACTCATTTGTTGTCTAGGTCCTCGACAGTGTCGAGGGCGTTGTCAACTTTTTCTAAACAGTTTGACCTATTAGAGGGGTGAATCGCTGAAAAGATTAGATAATTTTATGTTAATAATACTTTAGTATTGGGCATCCTTATTGCAGCTCTAGTTTTCACGCATGTTGCAGCGGTATGCTTTCATCGCAGTTTGTATCGGAATGTTGAGCGGGTTGGGGATTTGGTCCGCTCACATCGAACTGCGGCGGGCTCAATCCCGCTCACCGGCTGAAAACTGGAGCGCTGCGAATCGTCAGTCCTTGTCGACATTGGAAGCCGGTATCGGATCGCCCGTCCGCACGATGGTACAGCAGCGCGAACTTTTGGAGACGCTCGACAAGATCGTCTCCTATCAACACTACTACCGGAGCGTGTACGGCCATTTCACCAAGATCCTCTCACGAACCGGGGCCAGTATTCCCAAGGCGATCAGCTCAATTTATGAGATCCGAGTCTCCGAGGCGACTACGGATCGTCTGCTGATCAGTGCTTTTTCCGAGGTCGCCGGTAAATCCGTGGATCAGGTGACCATTGATGATGATTACGTCATCAAAGCCAGTTTTCCGCTGCCACCACCCCGGCCCGAATACATGAGGCTTCAGGCCGCCAAATACCTCAGAGCCCTGCTGGAGGCCCCCGAGGGGCAGGTGCCCAGCGAGAGCGGAGTCTTCAAGGGATATTTCAAATACGAATTACGCCGAGATTCGGAGAATCAGAAAATCGCCTTCGCGGTCGGCATTCGTCCCCCGGTGCTGGGTGCGCAGCTCGAAGTCGGCGGCGCCTCCAAAATGACCGTAGCGGAACTGGATCCTCACTTCGTTTTGAATGGCGAGATCGAGGAATTTGCCCAGATGGGGACTTTGCGGACTGGCCAAAGAAGCGATTTCCAAAATAACGCCAAAGAGGAAGCCTATCTCGCGCAGAGGATTTTCCATGGCGAGATCGGACGATATGCCCAGAATTGGTCCGAACTCTCCCGGATCGCCAATTTTCAGTTTGAGGAGCAAGAGATGGAGTCCGCACCGATCCGAGAGGGGGTCCAGCGCGGTATCGCCTCAGGTACCGTAGTTCCTCAGTCAGATTCAATACCGCGAAATCTCAAGAAAAAGCTCAGCTCTCCCGCCGTTTCTGGTAGGCTTGAAATCGAGCCCGTCCTGGCTGATGAATAGCCCCACCCCTTGGTGTGAGTGGTTTGACTCGGCCTATCGGGTGACGTAGACTTAGAGTTTATCGAGTCCCGGGGATGATTTTGGTTTTAAGGGAGACAGCATGAAGGCAGAGAAAGTCAGGAAGGCTTCTCAGTTCGCAGGGTTAGCGATGGTTGCATCCGTGTTTTTCGCCGGTTGCGCCACGGTCCGTCCAACCAGCGAAAACGTCGATAAAGAGGCCTCGGCTCCCAAGTCCGTGACCGAGGTCATCCAGACCAATACGCCCAAGCCGTCGATGACCCAGTATAATGAGCTCATCGTCCAGGGCGTTAAGCTCAAGAACACGTCCTTCGATTACCCGATCACCGTCAATTCGCGGGTGAACTATTGGGTGGATTACTTCACTGGGCGGGGTCGCAAGCATTTTGTGAAATACCTCGAGCGCTCGGAGTATTTCATTCCTTATATCGTGCCGTTGCTCAAGCAGAACAACATGCCCGAAGACCTGGTTTATCTCGCAATGATCGAGAGCGGCTTCAATAACTTCGCGCGCTCCCACGCCAAAGCCGTGGGGCCCTGGCAGTTCATTTCGGCGACGGGCAAGCGTTACGGCCTGATGGTGAACTGGTGGGTCGACGAGCGTCGCGATATCCGGAAATCCACGCTCGCCGCGGTCGAATATCTTAAGGATCTCTATGCGATGTTCGGCAGCTGGGAGCTTGCGGCCGCCGCCTACAACGCGGGCGAGGCCAAGATCGGGCGAGCCATCCAGCGCTACGGCACCAAAGATTTCTGGACGATCACGCGCCAGAAGTTTCTCCGTCCCGAGACCCGGGACTACGTACCGAAGATCATTGCCGCCGCGCTGGTCGCAAAGAACCGCGAGCTATTCGGCTTTGAGCCCTCGCGCCATGAGAAACACAATGACGAAGTCGTCGCCGGCGACGGCACTGTCGTGAAAGTGATCCAGACCGATAAGCCCGAAGAGCAGCTGGCCGCTGGTGAGACGGCTGAGTCGATCGCGCAGAAGGAGCTTCGTGCCGCGATCGCCAATGGCGATCTCCCCGATAGTGACGATGAAGATGAAGCCGTGGCCGAGGGCCTCAAGACGACGCCGGGGACCCTTCTCGTGAAGGAGGTTTCCGACAGCACGACCGCGGGCCCGCTCGCCAAACCTGTGCCGACGCCGCATCTTACCAAGGACGGTCAGGTCGGTGGACAAGATCTGGTTGAGTTCGATGTTCGCAGTCCGGCCGATCTTCTCAAGGTGGCCCGCGCGGCCGGTCTATCGTATCAGACCGTGAAGTCGCTCAATCCCGAATTGCTCCGCTGGTGCACGCCGCCCACGCTGGCGTCGTTCCGTCTCAAGTTGCCGGCGACGCTCAAGGACAAGTTTCTCGAGACTTACAATCACCAGGCCTTTCCGCGACAGGTGCAGTTCATGACCTATAAGGTCCGCAAGGGCGAGACGCTTCAGCATGTTGCTCGCCATTTTGGTATCAATGTCGATCCAATCAGCGACCTGAACGGTGTGTCCTCCAAGCGCCCGCTGCGTAGCGGCATCCAGGTGCTTCTGCCAATACCCAATGACCGCTCACGTTCATTGGCTGCGCTTGACCTTCGCGATCCGCCCTCCAAGCGTCGCGTGAAATCCCGCAGCCGCCGGTATCGCATTACTTCCAAACAGCGTCGTGAGTCCGCTGCCACGACTAAGTCGTATCGACGCCCTTTGAAGGACACTTGACCGCGAGCTCATTTGCGAGATCGCATCTGAAGCTCGATCATTTTGTGCTGCGTCACTCCGATTGTATGCGCGGCCCGACTTCGTGGGTGAAATTCTCAGACATTGCGTGCATGGCGATTCCCGGGTTTCCCTCAAACCGTTCTTAAGCTAAATTCCCGCTCATGGATTCCCAGCCAAGCCGGAGCTCCCGGCTGATTGTCCAGAAATACGGTGGCACTTCGGTCGGCACCCCCGAGCGAATCCGCGCGGTGGCGGATCGGATCACGCAGGCCCGCAAAGCGGGCAATGACCTCGTGGTCGTCGTCTCGGCAATGGGGCATACGACGGATGAGCTGATCGCGCTCGCGCACCAGGTGGCGCGGGAGCCCCAGCATCGTGAGATGGACATGTTACTGACCGCCGGTGAGCGCATCTCGATGGCGTTATTGAGCATGGCACTTCACGAACGAGGAGTCCCGGCGCTTTCCTTTACGGGTTCGCAGACCGGCATCATCACGGATACCGCCCATCGCCGGGCGCGCATCAAAAAAATCCTGGGCGATCGCGTGAGACAAGCCATCGCAACTGACCATGTCGCCATTGTGGCGGGTTTTCAGGGCGTGAGCGAGACCAAGGAGATCACCACTCTCGGTCGGGGCGGCTCGGATACCACCGCGGTGGCGCTATCGGCCGCTCTTGGTGCGGCCGCATGCGAGATTTATACGGACGTCAACGGGGTGTACTCTGCCGATCCTCGCATCGTCCCTCAGGCGCGCCTCCATCGAAAAATGCCCCACGATCTGATGGTGGAGCTGGCGACCCGCGGCGCCGGAGTCCTGCATCCCCGGAGCGTGGAGCTCGCCAAGCAGTTTGCTGTCCCGCTTCGGGTGCTCAACAGCTTGAATCAAGACGAAGGAACCTGGGTCATGGAACGCAACAACATGGGTCCGATGGAAGAGTTTCGAGTCGCCGGTGTCACTTCCGACAAGGGGCGGATGCTCCTGCGAGTGGAGCTGGAGCGCGCTACGGTGGTGACCGCGATCTGGGATCGGGCGAAAAAGGCGCACCTTTCGATGGTTGCCCCTTTCTTTGCCGACTCCCGGATGGCATTTTACGTCGAGCGCGACGCGGAAAACGAGTGGCGCGCGCTCTTGCAGGACTTGGCCTATCAGGGATTTGTCCGCACTTACGAGCTGGAAGTCGGATTGGCTCCGGTCTCGGTGGTCGGGGACCGTTTCAGCCAGGACGGAGCCGCGCTCGGTGAGATCATGGAAACCCTTGCCAGCAGCGGAATCTCGGTTACGATGGGCTCAGCTTCGGCCCTGGCGCTGACCGTGGCCGTTCCGGCAAATCGTTTGGACGAAGCCGTGCAAGCGCTGCATCGAAAGCTGATTGAAGGAGAGAATGCGAAATGAGTGAACCTTTTGTCATCATCGGCGACGGTTGGTCGGCGCTGGGTGCCGTTGGCTTCGCGCTGGAGTCAGGCCGCGAAGTGGTTTGGGTTGCCGGCACGGGGGCCCGCATGGCGGCTCCGCTTCCGACGCTCGATGCCGGAGACGATTGGAAGGGGGATCTCGCCTGGTCGCAGCTCGCCAGCGCGTTTGGCGTGGATGCAGGTGCCGCTCAAGCTGGTGCTTATCTCCGAGAGTATCGCAGCGGCAGCAAAGGCTTTCGCAAGCCGGCCTGGAGCAAAGCGGCCACGCCCGAGAACCGACTTTCCGTCCGCGAGGAGGAGCTTGCTCCGGCGGAGCGTACGTTGGCACCGAACTTCGAGACGCGATTCGCGCTCGACGTGAACGAATTGGAGCGCCAGATCCGGGATCGCATTCTCGCCGAGGACGCCAGCCATGCCCGCCGACTCCGTCGCTTGGAGGGAGTCCCGGTCGTCGCAATCCATGCCGATCACCGTCACGTGACCTCCGTCAAGCTGGGTAACGGCGAAGAGATCCGAACGCAAGACGTGATCTATGCGGACCGTTGGAGCGACGCGCATTCGATCGAAGGCCTGCCCAAGGGAATCGCGTTCCTGCGCAAGCGCCATCCTGTTGGCGTGCTGCAGACGATTTTTGCACATGAGCCCGCCGTCGGCGCCGGCCTTCAGGAGGGTTTTTTCGGCGCTCTCAATCGCGAGGCAGGCGAGGCGCAGGAACGGCATGTCTGGGGCTACTTCGCGCCCGATGGCCGTAAGAGTTTTTGGA
>CAYXVB010000014.1:1710-2993 GCA_964467785.1 uncultured Bacteriovoracaceae bacterium | reverse complement strand
CAGGAACGGCATGTCTGGGGCTACTTCGCGCCCGATGGCCGTAAGAGTTTTTGGACCGTGTGCATGACCCATGAGGAGGGAGAGGACAACCACCTCGTCGCTAAACGCCTTCGTCGTCTTAAGGCCACGCTCGACAAGATGTTCTCCGGTGAGACTTGGCTCCCTGAGGGCAAGCTGGAATTCATGCAGACGGTGGCCTCCGAGCAGGTCCGCTTCGAGGAGTCCGTGCTTTTCACGGACGGTGAGTCGCCGCGCGCTCCGGAGCCGATCAAGAGCATGCACGGACTGTTCTTTGTCACCGACGGCTACGGCGCCTCAGCCGCTCTCCATCAGGTGGCTTCCCATTTTGGCAAGCTCGTCGCGCCCGAGACCTTGGTACCGGTCGAATCGTCCTCCAGTGAGCCCGGCGCCGAACAGGGCGGGACGGAGCGCGAGGCAGAAAACTCGGACCGGGCCGAACCCTTCGCGAACTAAAGTCTGCGCCGCCGCGCGTACAGTGCTCCCGCTGGTCATGAAATCGTCCACGACCAGCAGTCTTGCCTGTCGGGAGAGTGCCTGAAGGATCTCCTTTCGAGCTCCGAAGCGGATGGCTTGCGTGAGTCGCTTTTCGAGCCCGAGCTCAGCCTGGCGAGCTTCGTTTCGCGAGCAGGGCAGGGTGCTGAGTCCTTCGACCACGGGCACATCGAGTAAGTGGCCCATCCAGGCGGCGATCCGAGGTGCCGCGCCCCCGCGCATTTCCCAGGCACGATGAAATCGCGGCGGCACCGGGACGATCGCATCCACTGGCGAGCGGGAAAATTCTTCGAGGATCGATTGGGGGATTCGGCTGCGAATCCTTTCGTCCAGGAGCTGGCCTGGGCGGATCTTCCAGCGCTTGAGAATTTCGTAACCCTGTCCCACTCCGAGAAATGCCGCATGAAATCCTGTGATGGCGCTCGACGCCGACCACGGCCGCGAGCAGTCCGCAGGCGCGCAACTCTCCGACGCCTGTCCGCAACACGGGCACAGCCGCGGTCCGGGCCGAAGTGCGTTCGCGCAAAGCGAGCAGAGTGGAAAGAAAGGTCCCAGTGAAAGCGGGCGGTCGCAGCCGGAGCAGCGAAAGAGGAGTGGCGTGAGAAATGGAGTGAGTCGGCGCATGTGCCGTTCGCTTTGCAATGGCGGTACCCTGTTTCTATGGCAAATGGAGCGCGCTCCGTTCGAATTGCGGATCATCGGTCCGATCGGCTGACTTTCAAATCATTGAGATCTGGGTTTTCCGATCGAGCTTGGTCTGTCATACTGCG
>CAYXVB010000014.1:0-1610 GCA_964467785.1 uncultured Bacteriovoracaceae bacterium | reverse complement strand
GTGGGCGTGGGCTATTTTCTGTACGGATTCTCCCTGATGGTGATCATCCCGACGCTCAATTTTTTCGTTGGACGCGGAATGAAGCCCTGGCGTGGCCCCTATTACTCGTGGCCCGCCGTGAAATGGTATCTCCATAACGGGCTCACCTATCTCGTTCGCTATACATTCATCGAAATGGTCATGCCGGGGCCGTTCGTGAACTGGTTCTACAAGGCGATGGGGATGAAGCTTGGCAAAGGCGCTTTGATCAACACCTCGCACATTTCCGATCCCTCGATGATCGAGGTCGGGGACAAGGCCACGATCGGCGGCTCAGCGACGATCGTCGGTCACTACGGCGTGGGCGGCTACCTGATCATCGCTCCCGTCAAGATCGGCAAAGGCGCCACGATTGGCCTCAAGGCCACCATCATGGCTGGAACCGAGATCGGCGAAAACGCCCGAATCCTGCCCAACTCGGTGCTCCTGCCCAAGACTCACGTGCCCGCAGGCGAAACTTGGGGCGGCGTACCGGCGCACAAGATCGAGGCCGCTAGCGAGAAGCATGCCCATGCGCATGCGCAGAAGGTCGAAGCCTGAGTCTCGAATCCTGCTTCCGTTCGCTCAAGGCAGACGGGGGAGCGGAGAAGGTGCCGCAGGTTTCAGCATTCGCGCCGTATCAATGAAGGGGCCTTCTAAGTCGGCGGCGCCACCTTCATTGGCGTAATCCAGCGCGGTGCGACCGCTGTTGTCCTGGTGGAGGGTTCGGATGCCGGGGACCCGCAGTAACAAGCGCACGGCTCCGGCGCATCCGCCCATTGCGGCTTCAATCAGTGCCGTGCGGCCCTCGAAATTCACCCAATTGGCGTCGGCGCCCCGGTTGAGGAGCTCGTCGACGATCGTGGGTGAGCAGTTACGGGCGGCCCCGATCAGCGCGGTCTCGTCTCGCGAGTTACGGGCATTGATTTCGGCGCCACTCTCGAGCAGCAGCTTCGCCACTTGCCCATGGCCGAATCGGGCCGCCTCGAATAGCGCCGTCTCCCCGAATTCGCCGCTTGCATTGGCGTCCACGCCGGATTTGAGCAACGCCTGAACTCGCAGGACTCGTCCCTCACGCGCGGACAGTCGGAGGGCATTGCCTCCAATGTCGCCCCATGCGGGGATCGAAGTGGACAGGATGAGCCATCCGGTTATCCCAAAAGCCAAGTGAAGCAGGCGAGTGCAGGTCATGCAGGACCTCCAGGCTCGGGGTACTATCACGGGCGGTGAATATTTCCAAAATAAGTTTAAAAATCAGATCGCCAGTATCTTGGAAAGCTCCAAAAGCCTGCGATCCGTGGTTTTCTTCTTTCCGATCACGTCCTTGAACGGAACGAGTACGACCTTGCCATCCTGCACTCCGACCATGGCGGAGGACTTGCCGTGGAGCAAGTATGAGACCGCGGAGGCCCCCAGCACCGAGGCCAGAACCCGGTCATGCGCAGTGGGCGTGCCGCCGCGCTGGGTGTGCCCAAGGATACAGATCTTCGGTGCGTAGCCACGTTTTTTGAGGTCCACTGCGATTCTCGTCGCGAGGCCCGGTTTGGGGCCTTCCGCGACGACGATGATGCTGGAAGATTTTCCGCGTCGGA
>CAYXVB010000013.1:0-36257 GCA_964467785.1 uncultured Bacteriovoracaceae bacterium | reverse complement strand
CGGAAGTTCTGGTACTTGAGCCTGTGCTTTGGAGCCATTGGAATCTTGTCCTTCGTTCAGGCTTTGTTTTTCTAGTTCACCGAGCCTGCGTGCGCAGCTAGACTGGAGACTATGGCTTCAGGGTCGCCGCATCGCCCCTATTTCAGCCTCCGTTCTCATGTGATCATCGGCCTGATCCAGTGCGCCTCGCTGTCGAGTGCCCTGGCCTCCGCGCCGCAGTCGTCGGTTCCCACAGACGAATTCTTCGCGCGGCTCCGGAAGCTCGCTCAGGAAAGGTCCTACGACCTTCGCATCGCGCAAGCCGCGGATGAACAGGCTGGGGCAGCCCGCTACACGGCCTGGACCCGTTGGATGCCGTCCGTGAGCCTGACGCTCTCGCAGACGCGAAGCCAAGATTACTCGATCCTGACCAGCGGCTCACTGGGCTCATTCTCTTCGATGTTTACACCGACCGCGACCTCGCTATCGCGCTGGTCCCTGGATGGCAGTCTTCCGCTGTTCCAGCGCTCGGTCCAGCTCGGAGTCGAACAGGCTATCGCTGAGAAGCAGCTTGCTTCACACCGGCTCAAGGTTCAGGTGTCCGGGATGGACTGGCGCCTCAGGCAGGCGCTGGGTAACTATCTCCTCGGTGTTTATCGGGAGATCACCGTCGGGAACTCCGTCGAGCTGGCCCGTAAGAATCTCCAGGAGGCCCGTCTCCGATTCGAGCTCGGTCAGAAAACCAAGGTCGATGTGCTCAGGGCGCAGGCCAATTTGTTGTCACTCGAGTCCCGAAATATCGTGCATCATCAGCAACGTTCCACAGACCTCAACAGTCTCTTGGAATACAGTGGTCTGACGCTCAAAGACCTCGAGGACGCCGGTATCAACGCGCTGATCTCGGATGAAAAGGCGCTGGTTGCCGCCATCGACGACTTTACCCGCTCCGACCGGGTGCTTGAGGCGATCCAGCCTTACGTCGACGAGAAGCTGAAGCCTGACAGCATCGATCAACTCGTCGCCGAGCGCAGTCCCAACTACGCCGCGGCGCGCTCCGAGCAGCAGACGTCGCTTTCCCGGGCAAAAAGCCTGAATGCCGCGGAGTACCCCGCGCTTTCGCTCAGGGCTTCGCTCAACAAGCAGACCCCTGATTGGAGCAATTCCTTCACCTCGGATAACGTGTCTTACAGCTTTGGGGCTTACCTCACGATCCCGATCTTCCAAGGGGGGAGTTTTTACAGCACGTTGGCCGAATCGCGGAACTCCGGGAATCAGGCGGAGCTCAAGGCGGAGCGGGATGTGCTCCGCCTGCGCAACGAGGTCGAGAATGACCGGATCCGGATCCGGTCCCTTCTTTCCACGCTCGAAGCGCAGAAGGTCAATCTCGAGCAGAACGAGGAGATCGTCCGTCTCTCCTTCAAAAGTTACCAGCTGGGCAAGGCGACTATCGTCGAGCTGTTGGGCAGCCAAAATGACCTGATCGAATCCAAGATTAATCTCGCCAAAACCAAGGTGGATCTCTCGGTTCTGGCTCGCAAGCTGGCGTGGAACCTAGGCCTGGAGGCCGGAGTGAAAGCGGAACATGAATAACAATCGGATGCGCTTTTCGGCTCTGCTGACCATGGCATTGCTTCTGGTCCTATGTTCCGCCTGCGGTCCAAAGGTCAAGCTCAAGGGTGTCCAAGCCGCGCCCACTCGCGTGGAGTCCTCGGTGACGACGACGACCGCCGGGACTGTGTCCGCGGAGCAGGCGGCGGTGCTTGCCTTCGCGGGCGCGGGCCGTGTGTCCAGGATCAATGTCAAGGCGGGCGACCCGGTGAAGAAGGGCGATATCCTGGCTGAGCTCGAGAACACGGATCTCAAGTCTACCTTCGCCAATGCGCAGCGCGAGCTCAAGCGGGCCCAAGAGCTCTTCGACAACGGACTGGTGTCCCGGGCCGGCCTTGACGATGCCCGACGCGGAATCGACGTGGCCCGCGCCAACCTGGACAAGTCCGTCGTTCGCGCACCCTTTGACGGTATCGTCACGGAGATGAATCTCGAGATCGGAGAAACACCGCAAGCCGCCTCGACGAGTGGCAAGGCGGCGCTCCGGATCGTGGACAGCCTTCCACGGATCATCCGGGGCGACATCGATGAGATCGACCTATCCCGCGTCAAAGTAGGCACTCCAGCCCGAGTCAAGATCCAAGCCATTGGAGGCGGCTGGATGGCCGCCGAGGTGCGCAAAGTCGTGCCGTTCGTCAGTACGGCCAAGGAAAGGGACCGAACTTCCGAAATCGAGCTCAAACTCATCGAACAGCCCGAGAAGATGATTCCGGTCGGCGCATCAGTGGACATCGAGATCATCACCGAGGCCAAGGAAAATGTCCTCGCGGTGCCCGCGCGCGTGGTGACCGGAAAATCCGGGCAGCGTTACGTTTACAAGTATGGCGCCGACGGCAAGCTGGTCCGTACCTCTGTCAAGACTGGCACTGGCAATTACGCGCGCATGGAGATTCTCGAAGGCCTCTCCAAAGGCGACGTGGTGGTGTTTCCGCCCGATGACGTGGAGCTCAAGGACGGGATGAGGGCGGAAGTCGAGACTAGTCCATGGCCCTGATCGAGCTGCGCGATATCGCCAAGACGTTCAAGATGGGCGATGAGATCATTAATGCGCTGAGCGAAGTCAGTCTTTCGATCGAGCAGGGCGATTTCGTCTCCATTATCGGGCCCTCGGGCTCCGGTAAGTCCACGCTCATGAATATCCTCGGACTTCTCGACAGCCCGAGCGCTGGCGAATACGTCCTGGAGGGACGGCCGGTCCAGAGCCTGAGTGATAGCGAACGCGCGGAACTTCGGAACCAAAAGATCGGCTTCGTATTTCAGACCTTCAATCTTCTGCCGCGCGCTTCGGCATTGCGCAATGTCGAGATGCCGCTGGTCTACTCAGCCAGTTATGACAAGGGATACTCCAAGGCTAAGATTCGAGAGCTGGCGCTCGATGCCCTGCGGCGGGTCGGTCTCTCCGACCGGGTCGATCACAAGCCCAACGAGCTGTCCGGCGGCCAGCGCCAGCGCGTCGCCATCGCGCGTGCGATCGTCAATCGGCCCAAGATCCTCTTTGCCGACGAGCCGACTGGAAACCTGGATTCGCGGGTAGGTCGCGAGATTCTCGCGCTTTTCGAGGAGCTTAATCGCGAAGGGGTGACTTTGATCATGGTCACGCACGACCCGACGATCGCCGAGCGCGCCCCCAAAGTGGTGCAGATCCGCGACGGCAAGGCGCAATGGAAATCCGACGGAGCCGGCCATGCCTCTCAGTGAGATCCTGCTGCTTTCGTTTGAGTCTTTTTTTGCCAACAAGCTGCGGACCGGCCTGACCATGCTGGGCATGATCATCGGTGTGGGCGCCGTGGTGCTCCTGGTCTCGATCGGGAACGGTGCTCGAAATTACATCACGAGCGAGTTCGAAGGCCTCGGCACCAACATGATCATGATCCAGCCGGGTAAATCGGATAAGCGGACCTTCGGTCCTCCGGTGGGCGGGGCCAAGGAAAAACTGACCGAAGCGGATGTCGAAGCCGTGGAGCGCCAGGCCCTGAGCGTCGAGGCCGTGACGGGGATCGTTTTCGGCACTGGGCAGATCAAGTACCTGGACCGCTCGAGCAACTCGATGGTCCTGGGCTCCAACGACAAGTTTCCGCGAATCATCAACCTCAAGATCCGCAACGGTGAGTTCTTTACCTCCGAGTCCGACGTGGGTCGCAGGGTGGCGGTGCTCGGCGCCAATGTGGCGCGAGACCTCTTCGACGAGGCGGAGGCGGTCGGAAAGCTGATCAAGATCAATGAGAGCGACTACCGCGTGATCGGCGTCACCGCCAAGGCGGGGCAGAGCCTCGGCCTCAACATGGACGATATGGTCTTTGTTCCCGTGCGAGCGGCGATGAAACTCTTCAACGAGGACAAGATCATGGGAATCCGCGCCCGGGCCAAGTCCAAGGTCGGGCTGGATGACGCGGTGGCCGAGATCACTGAGATCATTAGGGCGCGCCACAACGGCGAGGAGGACTTTACGGTGCTTACGCAGCTGTCCATGCTGCAGACGATGAACACGATCCTCGGCATGCTGACCTACGTGCTGGGCGGCATCGCCATGATCTCGATGGTCGTGGGCGGGATCGGAATCATGAACATCATGCTCGTGTCCGTCACCGAGCGCACCAAGGAGATCGGCATCCGGCGCGCGGTCGGGGCTAGACAAGTGGACATCCTCAAGCAATTCATTGTCGAGGCGGTCTGTCTCTCCGTGTTCGGAGGGATGATCGGTCTGCTCGGGTCGGTGTCGCTGACCTATCTGATCTATTTCATCGCCCCGAAATTCGACACTCGTGCGCCGCTTTGGATCGTGGTCCCGGCATTTTTCGTGTCAGCCGCCACGGGAGTGCTCTTCGGAGTCTGGCCCGCGCGCAAGGCCGCGCGCATCGAGACGATCGAAGCCCTTAGATTCGAGTGAACGTGCCCGCGAACATCTCGCGCTCGAGCTGGGCGAGGAACCGCTCCATGGTTTCCAAGCGCCTTTGCGCCTCGCGCCTGGCCGGGTCGGTGTTCATCCGCTCGGGGAGCTTGAGCAGCTTGACGTAAAAGTGATCGAGGGAAAACTTCTTGTCGTCGAGTGGTCGGTTTTCCGAGAAGGGATCCACGGGGTCGTAAAACGCCGCGCCCATCCGGGTCCCGCAGGCAAACACGCGCGCGATGCCGATCGAGCCGATGGCGTCGAGCCGGTCCGCGTCTTGAAGAATCGCCGACTCAAGGCTCGTCGGAGCTTTTCCGGCCGAAAAGCTGTGTTCGCTGATGGCCAAGGTGATCGCCCGGATGGACGTCTCATCCCATCCGAAATCCACGAGGACGCTACGCGCTTTTTCGGCGGCCATTTCCGCCGCGCGTGCGCGGTCGGGGTGATTCTTCGGTACCGAGACTACGTCGTGAAGATACGCCGCCGGCTCAAGAAGCGAAAGATCTGCATTGAGCTCGCGCCCCAGGCGCACCGCCCAAGCATGAACGCGCATCACATGGGCGAAATCGTGGCTCGGGTCTTCGTCTGAGAAGTTGGCTTTGACCCAGTTGTGCAAGGCGGTGATCCGATCGGCGGCAAGGGGCTTCATGTCGTCGTGGCTCCTGCTCAGAGGTAAGCACGGCGGTCTTTTTCGGGCAAGCTTTCGAGCGCAGCGGTGAGCGCAAATGGAGAATTAGATAACGGATTGAACCCGTCAGGAAACCCGTCGCGTGATGGGCATTTTCGTGGTCACTTTCTCCGAAACCCACTAGATAACGGAAATGTCGTCTCCGCCCCCGGACCAGCCCGGCCGCAAGATCATCCACGTCGACATGGACGCGTTCTACGCCTCGGTCGAGCAGCGTGACCGGCCCGAGCTTCGCGGACGCCCGGTGGTGGTCGGCGGCAAGCCGGGGGGCCGTGGCGTGGTCGCTTCCGCTTCGTACGAAGCCCGTAAATTCGGCATCCGTTCCGCGATGAGCAGTGGTCGTGCTTATAAACTTTGTCCAAACGCCATCTTTGTCCGGCCCGACATCGCCAAATACGTCGACGTCAGCAAGCGGATCCGCGCGATCTTTGAATCCGTCACGCCCTGGGTGGAGCCGCTTTCTCTCGACGAGGCGTATCTCGACGTGACCGAGAACTTGCTGGGCGAGCCGCTCGCGCGCAAGGTCGCCGAGCACATCAAGGCCCGGATCAAAAACGAGCTGGGCCTCAGCGCTTCCGCCGGCGTGGGGCCCAATAAGTTCATCGCCAAGGTCGCAAGCGATCTGCGAAAGCCCGACGGGCTTGTCGTGGTGCCGCCGCAAAAGGTCGCGGAGTTTGTCGAAAAGCTGCCGGTCGAAAGGCTTTGGGGCGTGGGCCCGGTCACGGCGACCAAGCTTCACGACATGGGGCTCTGGACCGCCGCTGATATCCGTAAGTTCAAGGTCGAGGACCTCGAGCGCGCGCTTGGGAGCTTCGGTCGGTTTCTTCACGGGCTGTCTCACGGTCATGATCCACGCCCGGTCGAGAACGAACGCGAGTCCAAGAGCTCGGGCTCCGAGACGACATTTGACCGCGACGTCACGGATCTCGATTCGCTGATGGGCACGCTTCAGGATCTGGCCGAAGACATTGCCCGCGATCTGCGCAAGATGGGGCGCCCGGGACGCACCATCACGCTCAAGCTGCGATACTCGGACTTCAAGACGATCACGCGAAGCAAGACGCTTTATCGACACACCGACGAGCCCGAAACCATTGTCCGCGTGGCTTCAAAACTGTTGCTTGAAGACACCGAAGCCGGCGCTCGCCCGGCGCGATTGATTGGCATCTCGGTCAGCGGGCTTCTCAACGAGAACGAGCCTCAGCAGCTCTGGCTCAGCTTTCCGCCCCCGTGGGAGTGGTAGGCGAACCCCCACCGTTGTCGCCGCCCCCAGCGCCGCCACCGTTTCCACGGCGCCCGCGTCCACCGCGACGCCCGCGACGACGGCGCTTTCCGCCTCCGCCGTTGCCCGGGCCGCGACCTTCGCCGCCTTCATTGCCGTCATCAGACATCGGCCGATCTTCGGCTCGCAGCGGGCTGGTCGCGCTTAGCGCGCCCTGCTGCAAACCGACGGGAGTGTCGTCAATCGGAAATGCGGGACGGTCGCCACCCTGCGCAGGCGCGCCATGGCGGGGTCCCCGGTTCTCGCCCGAGCCTCCGCCCTGACCACCGCGTCCACGACGCCGGCGCCGACGATTGTTTTCGCCGCCTTCGCGAGGGAGCTGAGCGCTCTCGCCTTGAGCTTGAGAAGGAGCAGTGACTTGTCCTTCCGAAATCGTTCCCGCCGCGACAGCGCCCGATTGCGCGCGCTCTTGCTGGCCGTGCTCGACGCGCGGACCGCGGTTGTCGCGTCCGCCGCGGTGACCGCCGTCTCGGCGGCCTCCATCACGGCCACCCTCTCGTCCGCTGTCGCGCTCGCTTGCGTGATCGTCATAAGTGCCGATCTTGAGTCCCGTTAATTTCTCGATCTGACGGACCGTCATCCGGTCGCGCGGCGTGATGAAAGTGGTCGCCTTTCCGGTCTGTCCGGCCCGGCCCGTGCGGCCGATGCGGTGGACGTAGTCCTCCGCTTCCATCGGCAGGTCGTAATTGATGACATGTGCGACGTCATCGACATGGATGCCGCGGCCCGCGACGTCGGTGGCGATCAGGATGCGGTATTTGCCTTCCTTGAATTCGGCCAAAGCCTGCTCGCGATGGGACTGGAGGCGGTCGGAGTGGATGTAAGTGGCGTCATAGACGCCCGCGCTGTGGAGCGAGCGCCACACGCGGGTTGCGCCGTCCTTGGAGCGGGTAAATACGATGATGCTGCCCTTCTCGTCTTGCAGGGCGCGGCGAAGCATGCGCGGCTTGTCTTCTTCCTTCATGAACTTGAAGCGCTGATCGACCGTCGTGGCGGTCGAGCTCGTGCGGCCGATGGCCACGCGCTTGGGTTCGTGAAGGATCTTGTTGGCCAGTTTCTCGACCATCGGGGGGATCGTCGCCGAAAACAGCAGCGTCTGCCGGTCCTTGGGCACGTCCTCCATGATCCGGTTGATCTGGTCGGAAAAGCCCATGTCCAGCATGCGGTCGGCTTCGTCGAGCACGACGACCTGGATGAAGTCGAGCCAGACATTGCCGCGGTCCAAATGGTCGCAGAGACGGCCAGGCGTCGCGACGATGATCTGCGGATAAGTGGCCAGCGCGGCAGCATCGATTTTCATATCGATCCCGCCGATCAGGACGACCGAGCGAAGGCCGCGGGGAGCGGCAAAGAGCTCGAGCGTCTGCTGGGTCTGCTGCGCGATCTCGCGCGTCGGGCAGAGGACCAGGCCGTAGGTGCCTTCCTTGCCGGCAAAGCGCTCGGCCATCGGCAGGACGAAGGTGGCCGTTTTGCCCGTGCCCGTCTGGGCGGAAGCGATCAGGTCCTCGCCGGAAAGGGCGATCGGGATCGCCTCGGTCTGTACCGGGGTCGGTTGCTTGAAACCGGCCTTTTCGATCAGCCGGAGCGCCTCATCGGAGAGGCCCAGGGTGTCCCAGCGGCGTTCGGGTGCGGGAGCGGCCTCCGGCGCGGAGGCTTTGGTTTCGGAAGGGGTCTGTGCGTCTTGTTGGTCTTGAATACTCATTATTAGACTTCACCTTAACACACTCGGCCAAAGATTCCACAAGTTGCCAAAGGGCCCGGCGGACGGTTACATCTGAAGTCGATGAAACTCGCCGCTTCTGTTCAGTCCGCTCTTTGCCTGATGTGCCTGGGAGCCGCCATCCTCGTTCTCAACGGGCTCCAAATGCTGACGATTGTCCTCCGCCCGTTTTCGATGACCTCTTTTCGCGCCTGCAACAGGGCGCTTGCCGCCTCCTGGTGGGGCATGGCGGTCACCCTATGGAAGGCGATCGGCGTGGAAGTCGCCTACTCGGGCGATTCCATCCCGCAGCGGGAGAACGCCGTGGTTTTCTCAAACCATCAATGCATGCCGGACATCCTGATCCAGCTCGATTTCGCGCGCAGGCAAGGCATGCTCGAAAACCTTAAATGGATGGCCAAGGCGCCGCTTCGCAAATTGCCGGGCATCGGCTGGGGCCTGAGCTTTCTCGACACGGTCTTTCTACGGCGCACGTGGGCGGACGACGAGGCCAACATCCGCGCGACTTTTGCCCGGATCACTGAAAACAGGCTTCCTTTTTGGTTGATGATCTTTCCGGAGGGCACGCGTCTCACTCCGCAAAAGCTCAAACGCAGCCAAAATTATGCGGAAAAAAGAGGCCTCCCCGTCTACCGGCACGTCATGCTGCCGCGGACTAAAGGATTTTCCGCCGCAGTCCAGGGCCTTGGCGCCCAAGCCCAGGCTGTTTACGACCTCACCCTCGCGTTTGAAGGCATGGCGCCTTCGATTTGGGGCTTCTTCCGAGGCGACTGTCTGCGCGTGCACCTGCACGTCGAGCGCTTTTCGGTGGAGTCGCTGCCTGCCGATGAAAACGCTCTCGGAGCCTGGCTTCAGGGACGGTTTGCCACAAAAGAAGAGCGCCTCAAGCGTTTTGCTCTAACTGGCAAACTCGTCTGAAAACGGCCGAAACGGCCTGAGTCAGGATTTATCCTCAGCTGTGGATATATTTTGTGGATAACTTCACTCAATACCGCAGGGCCCACTCGAGGAACGCGGAGACAGAGCGCTCCGAGCTCGCCGCGGAGTTTTCCACCTGGGTAGTTACCGTCCAGTTAGGGCCGATCCGCTTGCGGACGCCGATTTCCTGCACTTCGCTCGAGCTTGCTCCGACGTTCAGCGAAGTCCCTTCCGCCAACCGGACTTTCATCGTCGCGATCCCTTTTTGCGGATCGTAGCCGATGCTCTGGATGGGGGTGGAGGCCAGCGCGTAAATCGAGGCGAGATTGAGCGCCCCGTCCGCCAGCGCCGCCTGCGCGTTGCCGACCGAGCTCAGGCGATCCGGATCGAGAGTTTCGAGCGGTTCTCCGAAAAGGAGGACGGACATCAACTGCTCCTGCGGGAGCGGCGGATCGCTTTGGAAAAGGAGCTGGGGTTTTCCGGTCGTACCCAGAAGCAGGAGTTGAAGGGTGTAATCCGTGTATTTGAATTCGATCTTGCCGTTGATCGGGCTGCGTTCCGAGGGCTCCGCCAAGGTGAGGTCGAAATGATCGACCCGGGCGTCCCGGCGAAAGAGCTGTAAGGGAAAATCCTGGATCTTGACGCGTCCCTGGAGCGGTTTTCCAGATTCCGAGCGGAAGTCGAGCGCCACGGGCACGGGTTGGGCAGCCAAATTCGACACCAGTCGCACGGGATTCGCCTGCAGCGTGCGTAACGTGAACACGGTGTGGATGCCCGCGCCTTTTGGGGCTTCTTTGGCGCGCGACGTCCGGATCCGCGAGTCCGGAAAAAGGGTCGGCGGCTTGGCCAGGTCGAGCCTCGGAAGCACGAGGCGTACATCGCTGAGCACGACGTCCATTTGGACGTCCACCGGCTCCTCCGGTGATTGCGGAAGACGGACCTGTCCTGAGGCATCGATTTTGAGGCGCTGGTCTTTTGATGCGAGGTCCGTCGTAAGTGAAAGGGGTATTGCTCCGCTCAGGCCCTCGATTTTGCCGCGCGCCGCGAGGTTGATCCCGCCTTTGAGCACGTGAAAAGGCGCGGGCACGGCCCAGGGAGTCGAACGTAGTTCCGCGACTGCTTTCGAAAAGCTGGGCACGTCCACCTGCAGCGCGATGTCAGTATTCAGCCTCCATCCTTCGGGAAAGCGATCCGGCACTCCGGCAACCGTAGAGCGGATCTCGCCCGATCCGCGGAACAACGGGGCAAGTACCGGAGCAAGTTCGGCGCCGACGGTGCCCTTGACCTTTGCATCCGATGAAGGCGGCCAGGAATCAAAGAGCAGATCGGCCGTGAGCCGCAGACCTGCCTGGGTCGGAATCTTGAAGCGGGTGAATTCCCGGGGGGGCACAGGCACGGAAGCCACGATCGGGCAGTCCAGGTTGAGCGCAGATGTGTCGCCGGTGCGACGCAATCTGAGTCGGCACTCTCGGGTGGAAAGATGGCGGACTTCGGGGACAAGGCCGTCCAATCGGGCGCGGATCAGGCCACGGGTTTCGTTCTGAACGTGCGAGAGCTGCAGGCTTGCGTCCATCTTAACGGATCCCGCGCGACCTTGAACAGCCAGCACGCCACGATCTCCGTCCGCATCGAGCGTCAGAGACCCCTTGAGCGTGCGATCAGCGAGTCGGAGCCGCAACTGTTCGACCCGGATATTCACGGACTTGAGCCGCGCGCCAACCAAGGGGGCAGGCAGTCGAAGGGCGCTCTCGTTCTTCTTTTCGGACTTTTCAGGAGTCTTGGTTTGGCTTTGCCTTCGTGCGTCGAAATCGACGCTCGCCTCAGCGATCCGGATGGGGCCGATGACCTGGACGCGCGGAGGGAGGGCAGTGAAGTCCGCCGTCGCTGAAACTCGCGCTTGATCGGTGCAAACGCGAATCGCCCCCTCTTCGTCGCGCCAGCAAAAACCCCCGATTTCGACAGTGACCCCTTTAATGAGCAGGCTCGGCGATTCCACTGAGGCGTGAAGCGTGTTCCATTCGATCGCCACGCCGTGATTTTTGGCGTAGCTGGCCGCCAAAAGCGCGGTCTTGTCGTTAATGATCCACTGCGGTCGATACAGAGCCGCGAAAAGGGCCGCGATGGCGACGATCAACAGCAGTCCGACCAGGATCGCCAAAGACTTCAGGAACGCGAGTAGGAAGCGCTTCATTTAAAATTCCTCCCCGTAGCTGAGAAAGAACTGCCAATGCGCGGTGACCGCCGAGGTCGAGGTCAGGCCGCGCGCCAAAGTGGTGCGGAAAACACCGATTGGCGAACTCCAGCGCAAGCCGATGCCCGGCGAGTGATAGGCCGGAAATTGGAGGCTCAAAGGGTCCTTGCCGGTCCAGCCGAGATCCCAGAAAACGATGGGTTCGAGCCCGTAAGGAAATTCGTTGGCCAGCCGGGCTTCGAGATTGAGATAGGCGACAGTGAGCGCTCCATCCGAATCGGGGAGCTCCTGGCGGCCGTAACCTCTAAGGTTGGCGGAACCGCCTAGAAAATACAGAAACTCCGCGGGCAGGAGGGTGCCGCTGCCGGTCCTTTGTGGCGTCAAAGTGGTCTGTGCTCCGCCTCGGATCCCGAATATCCAGAGCGCTGGATCCAGATCGCGCCAATTCCAAAGGCTTTCGGAAAAGAGCCCGAGACGCTGCGCGGAGGTCGTGGAAATGACCTCCTGCGTGCTGAGTGCGGCGCGACCGGAGAGGCTTAGTCCCGATTTGGGGTTAGAAGCATAGTACTCAAAATCATGGGTTCGATAGAGCGCTTCGCCCAGGAGGGACGTAAAGTGTGAGTCTCCGACACCAGGTCCACGTAGCGTCCGGATGAGCTCGAGTGTCGGACCGAAGTTGAAGACGGCGCCCCACTTGGGTCGCTCCAACGATGTCGAAGGCGTAAAATGGGAGCGGAAAGTCAGAGTCTCGAAATAGACCTCGTTGCGGTGATCGTACTGCAGCAACGGGCGGAGGTGGAAGCGCGCCGCGCCCGGGAGAAAATAATAACGGCCGAGCAGGTCGGCCCTCTGCTCGCGCGAGGAGCCGTAAACGGAAAGGCTCAGCTGTGACGCTTTGGGGCCGAGCCGATTATTGCTCCAGTTGCCCCGGATCACGACCGCGCCTTCGGTATTGAGCCCGAATCCCACGCTCACGAGCCGCGGCGGTCCCGCGATGATTTGCTCGCGCACCGAAATTGTGCCGTCTGACGGCATTTTTTTCGGATCGCAAAGCACTTCATAATGGAGATTCTGGACCAGTCCTTGGGAGACGATGCGGTTTTCGCTCAAGTTGAGCGCATCGCCATCGAAGTCCCAGGACGGAGCAAACGCATCATAGCGCCTCAAAATCCCCTGCTCCATTCCGGCCACGTCTTCATTGAGCACGCCGCCGAAAGTCCTCTTTTGCCCTGTGCCGACGTCCAACGTGATGGCGGTGGTATCAGGATCGGCGGTCGCTTTGACTTCAGGACAGGGAAAGCCTACAGCCTGTAGCCTCTGAAAAGCCCATTTCTCGGTGGCGCTCAGGAGATCAGGGGTCAGGATCTCGCCCACGACCTTGCGTTTTCGTTCGAGACGTAGCTCCGCAGGCGCGCCGCGCGCGTCGAGGCGTGACACTCGGCTCCGCTCGCCGGGGACCAGGATGTTGCCGTATTCCCGTTCCACGAACGAAGGATGCAGGTAGCCACGGGTCTGCAGGAAGGCGCGCAAATGATATCTCGCCTGCGCGGGCGGGATCAGGCTCCAAGCGGTGGACCCACCGGGCGCGGGCTCGGAGTCTCCGCAGACGAGGCGTTTTTCGGCCTCCGACAGGGGTGGTTCGAGCGGTCCCGCGATTTGAAGCGCCGGGCAGATCGCTTCTGTCGCATGTGCGTTGACGCACAAAAGGCAGAGCAAAAAAGGTATCCGCTTCCTTTTTGATGCACGGCGCGTCAAAAAGGAAGCCGTGAGACTTTTGGTGAGTGCAAGCCAAACGGGGCGTACTCTGCCGGGCAGCATAGAGGTCAGACGATGAGGTAATGCAAGCCCGCGCCCACGATTGCCAGGACAATGGATCCGAAGATCGCCGCACCCCAGGTTTCGATCTTGAACCCGGGCAGCATAGCCGCACAAATCTTGAGCACCATCCCGTTCACGACAAACGTGAACAGTCCCAAGGTCAGGATGTTGATGGGGAGCGTGAGAAAGATCAGTATCGGCCAGATCACGATGTTAGCTAGCCCGATCACGGCGGCGGCGACGAGGGCCGAACCGAAGCTCTTGATCTTGAATCCCCGGACCAGGTAGGCGGTCAGCATCAGGGCAAGGGCGGAGACCGCCCAGTGAACGAATCCTGCGAGCAGGCCATTTTCCATAGAGAGGCAACTCCTAGCATGTTTCGACGGCTATGAAAATTCATCCGATTGGGCGAAGCATCGCGCCTTTTTGAAAATCCGTCGCAAACATTTGTATTTAATGAAAAATATTGGTCGACACCCACGATGTAACTATGTGGGGCCTTCAGACCGACAAAGAATTGCGCCCAATTGTTCGAGAACCATAAACTTGGAGCCTGAGTCCGGAACAGGAAGCCAGATTCGCGGAGATCTTTCGAAAACCGGGATTGACGTCCGAACCGCGTTTCAAGGAGTCATTTGATCTTTTGGGAAACGCGCGCCATGTGAATAGTTCACGCGCTTCTTGCGGTCGCCTATCCCAAAGAACTGTTCATGGAAGCCTTCCGAAGGCAACCCTTCGCAAGCGCGATCTGAGCGGCCACCGGACCCGGGCCCGTGCCGCCTTCCGAAGTCCGCGCCCGCATCACGGCGACGTGCTTGACGACTTCAAGAGCATTGGCCTCAAAAAGCGGACTAAAGCGCTGCAACTCCGCGAGCGACATGTCCTCGAGGCCCTGCTTGTTCTCGATGCAGTGACGGACCATGAGACCAGTGACCTCGTGCGCCTGGCGGAACGGCAGGCCCCTGCGGACGAGCTCGTCAGCGAGGTCGGTGGCGTTGGAGAAGTCCCCGCGCAGCGAGGCGGCCATGCGGTCGGTGCGGTACTGAGCGTCCTTGACCATCACGTACATGAGACGCACCGACGAAGTGACCGTATCGATGCCTTCGAAGAGATGGACTTTGTCTTCCTGCAGGTCGCGGTTGTATGACAACGGCAGTGCCTTTAAGGTCGTCAGCATTCCCATGAGTGCGCCATTCAAGCGACCCACGCGGCCACGGATCAGCTCGGCGACGTCAGGATTCTTCTTCTGCGGCATGATCGAGCTTCCAGTCGTGACGGCGTCGGAGAGCTCGACAAAGCCGATCTCGGGCATCGACCAGAGCACGTTCTCATCGGCCCAGCGAGAGAGGTGCATCATGATCGTAGCGCCCGCCGATAAAAACTCCACGATGAAGTCGCGGTCCGAGACCGCATCCAGCGAGTTTTCGGAGATGCGGGCAAAGCCGAGATCACGGGCAACTTGCTTGCGATCCAATGGAAACGAAGTGCCGGCGAGCGCGGCGGAACCGAGCGGCAGGACATCCGCGCGTCGGACGCAGTCGGCGAGGCGTTCGCGATCCCGTTGAAACATCCAGAAGTAGGCCATCAAGTGGTGAGCGAGGCTCACCGGCTGCGCATGCTGCATGTGAGTGAGGCCGGGAAGGATCGTTTCGAGATGCTTTTCGGAGGTAGCGACGATCCAATTCTGAAGCTCGACGAGATGGGCATCGATCTTGGCGACCGCGTCCTTGAAATAAAGGCGCGTGTCGGTGGCCACCTGATCATTCCGGGATCGGGCCGTGTGGAGCTTGCCGGCCAGGGCGCCGATCTCCTCGCCGAGCAGCAGTTCGATCTCGGAGTGGACGTCCTCGGCATTGGGGTTGAACTCGACTGACCCCGAGGCGATGCGCTTGTGCACCGCCTCGAGGCCGCCGATGATCTTCAGGCTGTCTTCTTTGGGGAGGATGCCGGCGTCGCCCAGCATGCGCGCGTGCGCGATGCTGCCGCGGATGTCGGCGTCCCAGAGACGCGCATCCACGCCGATCGAAGCCGTGTAGGCCTCCACCTCGCGATCGGTACCGACTTCAAAACGGCCACCCCAGAGTTTGGACATCCCGGACCCCCGTTACTTGCGCGCTTTGTGAGCAGCCTGGAGCGCCATGTACATGCGCGACTGCAGGCCGAAGTTGCGGACCATGCCCGCGCTTTCCCGCTGGTCAAAGGCCGTCGCGTCGTCAAAGCTCGCGAGCGCTTCGTTATAGAGGGCCCAGGGGCTCGAGCGGCGGAAGACCTGGCAGCTGCCCTTGAAGAGGCGCATGGAGACGGAGCCCTCGACGCGCTTCTGCGTGGCATTGATGAAGGCTTCGAGATCATCCTTGTACGGATCCCACCAGAGGCCCTCGTAGGCGAGCTTGGCCCATTCCTGATCGACGAGAGCCTTGAAGCGGATCTCATCGCGGGTGAGGCAGAGGGCTTCGAGCGCCTTGTGGGCGATGAGGAGCGCCGTGGAGCCTGGGCACTCGTAGTTTTCGCGGACCTTGAGGCCGAGCATGCGGTCTTCCATGATGTCGATGCGGCCGACGCCGTTGTCGCCGGCGATCTGGTTCATTTTCATGATGAGGGCGGCGGGGCCCATTTTTTCGCCGTTGATCGAGACGGGGGCGCCGTTTTCGAATCCGATCGTGACTTCCGTGGGCTTGTTCAACGAGGTTTCGACACCCTTGGTCCAGCGGAAGATCTCTTCCGGCGGAGCGAAGTCCGGGTCCTCGAGGCGGCCACCTTCGATCGAACGACCCCAGAGGTTCTCGTCGATCGACCAGATCTTCTCGATGCTCTGCTGGATCGGAAGGTTGCGCGCGAGTGCGTATTCGATCTCCCACTTGCGAGTCATGTTGCGCTCACGGACTGGGGCGTGGATCTCGGCCTCGGGCATCATGGCGCGGATCGCGAATTCGATGCGGAACTGGTCGTTGCCCTTGCCGGTGCAGCCGTGGGCGAAGGCCTTGGCGCCGATCTTCTGGGCGACTTCAGCGGCTTTGGCGCCGATCAGGGGGCGCGCGATGGAGGTGCTGAGTGGATAGCCCTGATAGAGGGCGTTGGCGCGAACAGCCGCGAAGCAATAATCACGGGCGAATTCGTCCTTGGCGTCTACGGTGTAGTGTTCAGTGCCGAGGGCGCGGGCCTTTTCTGCGGCCTGGTCGATATCTTCCTTGGGTTGGCCCACGTCGATCGTGACCGTCACGACCTTATCGTAGCCATACTCTTCCTTCATCATCGGGACGCAGACGGTCGTGTCGAGACCGCCCGAATAGACCAGAACAACCTGCTTCATGGAAACTCCTTCGGATTGAATGGCCCGGCTGTCCGGACCCACCTTTTGGCCAGCGGAGAGAAACTGTGCGGCCGCAAAATATGCAGGCTAGTTATGCATAATTTTGCTTCCATGCAAGAGAAAAGCGTTGACAATGAGAGATAAATGCATTTTTATGCAGCACCTTGCATAACTATGAAGCCTTAAATTGAGCAAACGCAAATGAGCCAAAAGCATTTTGAAAAGCGCAAAGCAGTCATTTTCGGAGCGCGCGGTTACGCGGGCCTGGACCTTGCGCGCATTCTGCTCAAGCATCCTGGCGCGAATTTGGTCGCGTGTTTGGCCACCGATGGGGGGTTCCGGATCGAGGACTACCTTCCTGAAGCGGAAGGGCGCGGCGTCCGTTCTTTCGGAATGGCTCAGATGAACGAAGCGCTTCAAGGCGCTGATGTCGCTTTCCTGGCGACACCCGCCGAGGCTTCGATCGAGCTTGCCGGCAAGATCCTCGCCCAAGGCGTCAAGGTCATCGACCTTTCCGGTGGCTTTCGACTCAAGGACCTGACCTCATATCCGAAGTGGTATCGCTTTGAGCATCCGGCCAAAGATCTCAAGGCCGAGTCGGTTTATGGCCTGAATCCCTGGTCCGAGAACATCGCCTCCGCGCGCCTGATCGCCAACCCCGGTTGCTACGCGACGGCCACGCTCATGGCGCTCCTGCCACTTCTGCGAGAAAAACTGATCAAAGTCGACACCCTCGTCGTCGACGCCAAGTCGGGCGCCACCGGCGCTGGCAAAAAAGCTGCGGAAAATCTCCTCTTCACGGAAGTGGACGGCGAGTGCCTCGCGTACCGCATCGGCAAGCACCAGCACGTGCCCGAGATCGTCGAGGCGGCTGAACTCCTCGGCGGCGCAAAGGCCCTCGATTTCCATTTCTCAACCACTCTTCTGCCGGTCCGCCGCGGAATCATTGCGGGCGTATATGCCCGCCTCGCCCCTGGTGTGACGCTCGAACAAGTGGGCCAGGCATACGCCCGAGCCTACGAGGGCTATCCGCTGGTCCGCCTGGGCCGCGCCGAGGTCGAGGAAAAGCGTCCGGGCGCCGGACTTCTCTCGCTCAAGCGCGTAGCCGGGTCGGCACGCACTCACATCGTTTACGGCGCGGAGGGCGACAAGCTCTTCGTCCATTCCCTCATCGACAATCTTCTCAAGGGCGCTGCGTCGCAGGCCGTTGAAAACTTCAACCGCATCTCCGGCTTCGCCCCGGCTGCCGGACTCACCGAATTGGAAGGCGTATTATGACTCCCGGTCCTGGCATCGCAAGAACTCCCCTCCCCAAAGGCTTCACGGCGGCAGGCGTGAACAGCGGCGTGCGAAAGTACCGTCCGGATCTCGGCATCATCCTGAGCGAGACCAACGCGGTCGCTGCGGCGGTGTTCACCAAGAACGAGTGCCAGGCCGCGCCGGTCCTCTACTCCAAATCCCTCCTTCCGTCGTCGTCGATCCGCGCGATCGTGACCAACAGCGGCCAGGCCAACGCCGCCACCGGCGAAGAGGGCAAGGAAAACAACTGGAAAATGGCTTCGGCCGCCGCACGCTCGGCCGGCTGTCTGCCGCACCAGGTGCTGACCGCCTCTACTGGCGTGATCGGCAAGCAGCTCGAGATCGAGAAGATCGCCCCAGCCATGTCGGAGCTCGTCGCCCGCGCGGGCGAATCGGCCGAGCCCTTCGCGCTCGCCATCCTCACGACGGATCTCGTCCCGAAGACCGTCACCACCACCGTCAAACTCAGCGGCGGAAATGTGCGTATCACTGGAATCTGCAAGGGTTCCGGCATGATTCATCCCAACATGGCCACGATGCTCGGCTACCTTTTGACCGACGCGGAGATCGCGCTCGAAAGCGCCAAGCCGCTCCTCACCGAGGCGGTGGATGCGTCCTTCAACATGATCAGCGTCGATGGCGATACCTCGACCAATGATACTGTGTTCCTGCTGGCCAACGGCGCCACCGGCGTCAAGCTCGCCACGGCCGAGGACTACTTCTTGTTCAAGCAGTCTCTCATCCAGGTCTCGCAGCTTCTGGCCCAGGCCATCGCCCGCGACGGCGAAGGCGCGACTAAGATGCTCGAAGTCCGCTTGACCGGCTCGCCGAATCTCGAGCTGGCCCGAAAGGCCGCTCGTGGCGTCACGGTGAGCCCGCTCATCAAGTCCGCCGTTCACGGCGAAGATCCGAATTGGGGCCGCGTCCTGGCGCGCCTGGGCGCCGAAGGCGTCCCCGCCGAGTGCCTGCGCAAGATGAGCCTCTTCATCCAAGGCGCCCGCGTGTTCGATGCCGGCAAGCCCGTGGAGTTCGACCGCCTCGCCGTCCATCAGCTGATGAAGAGCGATACTGTCGTGTTCCAAATCGAGCTCGCTTCCGGTCCGCATTCGGCGACCGCCTGGGGCTGCGATCTCACCAAGAAGTACGTCGAGATCAACACGGAGTACTCGTGAAAAAAAACGCAAAGGCATCGCCCCGCCGCGTACTCATCAAGATCGGTGGCGCAGCACTCGAAGACGCCAGACGCGTTTCCACGGTCTGCAGGGAGATCGCGCGTCTGAGGAAGTCCGGCTTCGAGGTCATCCTCGTCCACGGCGGCGGCTCTTCGATCAATCGCGAGCTCGAGCGCAAAGGAATCCGCTGGTCCTTTCACGAAGGCCAGAGGATCACCACGCCCGAGATGATGGAGACGATCGAGGGGACGCTCGGCGGCTCCGTCAACGGCGCGCTCGTCCGCGCACTTGAGAAGTCGGGGGTTTCCGCGGCTGGCATGACCGGCGTGGACGGCGGCATGCTCCGGTGCGTGGTTTCCGACAAGCGCCTTGGACTTGTCGGCAAGATTACGGAGGTGAACACCGCGCTGATCGAAGCGAACCTCCAGGCTGGCTTCGTGCCCGTGATCGCGCCGATTGGCGTGGGCTCCAAGGGCGAAGCGTACAATATCAACGCCGATTGGGCCGCCGCGAGCCTGGCCGCCGCGCTCATGGTCCGCGGGTTGTATTTCTTGACCGATCAGAAGGGCGTTCTCGGCGCCGACCTGAAACTTCTCAAAAAGCTCACGCCCGCCGATTTCGACCGGCTTATCGCCGAAGGCGTCATCAAGGGCGGCATGCTGGCCAAGGCCCGCGCCGTCCTGCACGCGCTCTTCACGGGAGTTCCGGAGGTGCGCGTGCTTCACGCGGCCCATGCGGCGGCATTCCTCAGTAAAAAGCCCGGCACGCGGTGCGCGTTCGTCCCGGGGGCGGTTGTGAACGTCGGTGTCCGGCGCCATCGGCGCCCCAACGTCAAGCACCGTCCGGAGGTGGTATTCCATGGCTGAAACGAAGCATTTCCTGACGGGCGAAGAGTTCGCGATCGGCGATCTTTCGACGATCATCGACCAGGCCGAGGCGCTTCGGCTCGAGCGCAATGCGGGCAAGCTTCGCCGGGATCTCGAAGGCAAGACCGTCGTCATGCTTTTTGACAAGCAATCGCTCCGCACGCGCGTGAGCTTCAGCGTCGCCGTCAATGAGCTGGGGGGTTTCGCGATCGAGAGTATCGGTTCCTCGCGCAAGCACGAGGAGCCCGAGGATGTCGCGGGCGTGATGAACGGTTTCTGCCATGCAGTGGTCGTCCGTACCCATTCGGACTCGATCATCGAGCGGATGGCGGCGGCTTCGCGAGTTCCGGTCATCAATGCGTTGACCGACGACCATCATCCCTGCCAGGTCATGGCCGACTTGCTCACGCTCAAGCAGCTCAAGGGCAGTCTCAACGGGTTGAAATTCGCCTATATCGGCGACGGCAACAACATGCTCCACAGCATGGCGTTGCTCATGCCGGCACTGGGGGTGCATTTGCACTACGCCTGCCCGGAAGGGTATCAGCCTAAATCCGAAATCATGCTGCGAGCGCAAAAGCGCGCAGTCGAAGGGGGCGGCTCGATCACCACTTTCGGGTCTCCGGCTGAAGCCGTAGCCGGCGTGGATGCCATCTATACGGACGTGTGGACGAGCATGGGTTTTGAGGCTGAGGAAAAGTCCCGCGAGGCCGCATTTGCAGGCTATCAGCTCAATTCGGAGCTTCTCTCCCTTGCTGCCCGCGAGGCGTTGATCATGCACTGCATGCCGATGGTTCGTGGCAAGGAGATCACCAGCGAGATTGCGGATCACCCCAATTCCGTGATTTTCCGTCAGAGCGAAAACCGGCTGCATGTCCAGAAGGCGCTCCTACTCAAGCTTTCGGGGACACTTGTCGGGAGCGCTTCGGGCCGTTAATATGCGCGTGATGGCCAACTCCAATTTCGCCAACAACCGAGACGCGAAGTCCAGACTGGACGCGCTGAGAAAGCTACTCGACGAAGGCTCTCTCAGTACGCAGGACGAGCTGCGTGAAAAATTGGAAAAATTGGATTTTGCCGTTACCCAAAGCACGATCTCGCGCGATCTGCGAAAGATCGGCGCGATCAAGGCAATCGATCCGTCCGGACAAACGGTCTATCGGTTGCCGGACGACAGCGCGGCTCCTGTGGCGGCGGCTTCGGCACTGCGGGATCATGTCTTGGACATCCGCACTAATGGCGCGATCATCGCGATTCGGACGAGTCCGGGTTCCGCATCGCTGCTCGCGCGTCACATCGACTATGCTCTCTCCAAAGAGATTATCGGAACTCTTGCAGGTGACGATACGATCTTTGTCGCGCCGGCCAACATCAAAGAAATACGTCGGACGATCGAGTCCATCGAGCGCTCGCTCAGTCCCGAATCTCAGTCGACTTGATTTGAGAAAAATTGCTTTGACCTCCTCGGACGTGGGTTAATTAAATCTAATTAGCTGATTTTTCTAAAAAGTCGCTACATTCCGAATGGTTACCGACTCGTTTTGGCTTTATTTTTCCGTGCCGCGGCTTGACAACTAGCGTCTTAACAATTAAGATATCTTTAGAGTCATTAAAAGACGGGAAGGATGTATGAAGTCGGATAAACGGTCCTGGAACTGGCAAAGGGTGCGAAATCACATTCGCGATGCGCTCTATCGATTATCCTGGCTCCGAACTTCTCCCCGAAAGACGTTCCATATCCGGGCGGTCGTCCGTCCGGTCCTTGGAGGCGAATTTCGCGCGGAGACGCATGACATCTCGGCGACCGGAGCTTTCATTTCCCTCGAAAAGGTGGACTGGAGCAACGACGAGTACCGTTGTCGTCAAAACATCAAGATCGGTACCCGTTGCATGGTGCGGCTGATGATCGATCAGTTCCATGTCGTCCACGTCAATGCCGAAGTAGTGCGAGCCGCGAGCCGGACCGCCACTCACCCTGAAGGCTTCGCTCTCCGGTTCATCTGCCTCGAGCCGGAGGAGCGGAGAATTCTGAGCGAATTGAATCAGCGCTTCGAGCCGACCGCGGCCTGAGCCAGCACGCTTAAAGAAATTTAGAGATCGCCTGCGTCGCTTCGGACGCGGGCTTTCGTCGTTTGCCCCGGCATCGCTGATTCCTGCTGTCTCAGAGTGGCAAGCCGATCGCCGTCGTGGAATACTCGGCCGATGAATCTCAACCGCGCCTTTTTGATGGTCGGCCTTTCCGGGTTGTCATTGTTTTGCGGACTGCTCCCGGCTTCTCTTCATGCCACTGGCCCGATGGACGTGCCGTATGGCGAGTCCGTCAAGATGCCCCGCGGCGGCATGCGGGGCATGGTCGTGGCGGACGATCAGTCGGCGGCTGAGTGGGGCGCTGAGATCCTGCGCAAGGGAGGCAATGCCGTCGATGCGGCTGTGGCTACTTCGTTTGCGATGGCGGTCACGCGCCCGCACTACGCGGCGCTGGGAGGCGGCGGTTTCATGGTTTACTGCCCGGCTCCGAAGCAGGGGCGCGCGCAAGATTGCACGGCGCTGAACTTCCGCGAGCTTGCGCCGGAGGGCGCCTCCCGCGACATGTTTGTCAAGGAAGGCAAGGCCGACACCAAGCTTTCGCGAAATGGCGCGCTCGCCTCCGGCGTGCCCGGCAACGTCTCGGGCTGGCTTTTTGCGCTGGAGCGTTTCGGCAAAAAGAACCGCAAAGAGCTGATCTCCAGGCCGATCAGCATGGCGCGCGACGGGGTTAGGATGAGCACCCACACGGAGCGCGCGGCGCTGGACCGTTGGGATGCCATGAACCCGGAGGCAAAACGAATTTTTGGTTGCGGCAACGCGGATCGGCCCTGCGAAGTGGGATCGCTGCTCAAGCAACCGGAGCTAGCCAAAGTTCTCGACGAGATCACCGCCCAGGGGACCAAGGGTTTTTATTCCGGCTGGGTCGCACGGAAGCTGTCCAAAGGCGTCCGGGACGCAGGCGGACTCATCACCGAAAAGGACCTCCTAGGCTTCCGCACCGAACAGGGCGCGCCCCTCAAGGGGACGTATCATGGCCAGGAAGTCCTGACGATGCCGCCACCCTCGTCTGGCGGAGTGGCCCTGCTGCAGCTTCTTGGCTACATGGACCGTGCGAGAAAGGCCGGCCTTCTCAAGGATGGCCTGGGTTCGACAGGGGCGCTTCACGCCGAGGCTCATGCGATGGCGCTTGCGTTTGCGGACCGCGCCGAGCATCTCGGCGATCCCGCGTTCTATTCCGTGCCGCTGGCGGGTCTCCTGGACCCGGCCTACCTAGACGGACGTTGGACGACCTTCCGAAAAAGTTCCTCGAGTCTTCCTGAAAAGGCGGGCGAGGCGCGGCCCGAGCCGCAGCACACGACTCATCTTTCAGTGATTGACGGCGAGGGCGGCGCCGTCGCGATGACCCTGACCGTGAACGACAACTTCGGTTCCGGATTCGTTCCACCGGGCACTGGCATCGTGATGAATAACCAGATGGACGACTTCAGCGTCCAGCCGGGAGTACCCAATCTCTTTGGGCTGGTTGGCGGCGAAGCCAACTCCATCCATGCCGGAAAGAGGCCTCTCAGCTCCATGACCCCGACGATTCTCCGCGATCCTGGGACCGGGCGGATTCGGCTTGTCGTCGGAGCCGCCGGCGGCCCCCGCATCATAACCGCGACCTTTCAGACGATCGCCAACCGTTTTGAGTACGGGATGTCCATCATGGACGCGGTCTCCGCTCCGCGAATCCATCAGCAATGGCGTCCAAAGCAGGTCCGGATGGAGAGGCACGGGTTTCCCCTCGAGGTGCGTGACAGGCTCAAAGAGCTGGGTTACGCGGTCGAGGAGTACGAGAAGCTCGGCACTGTTCACGCACTCGAACGGATGGATAATGGCCGCGTGAGCGGCGCCCCCGATCCGCGGGGCGAGGGATTCGCGGCCGCGGAGTGATCTGGATTTACCTGACAGTCCGGCAGGAGTTGCGCGCGGCTAGCTCTCCGTAATTTTCGTAGCTGCGCTCGTAGTTGAAGCCCGAAAGGGTCAGGCCACGCCACTTGGGATTGACTTTGCAAGTCACTTTGCGGCCGCTGCCGTAAGTGCGGAACATCTTTCCGGTGATCAGGTTGGCATCCTCGCTGGCTACGTCGGAGGACGCGACGCGGCCATCGTCGTTGGCGGAGTTGTAGACGTCTTCGGTGTAGCCGATGGCATCAAACTCGCGGGTCAGAGCGTTGTATCGGAACTTGATGTTCACGTTCCACCGGGCCGCGCTGCCGCCCCAGTAGTTGAGCACGAGCTGACCCTTTGCGTTCACGCTCGGGGTTCCCACAAAGGTGTCGCCATTGACGCCGCCGCAGCCCGCGCAGACCGCGCCTTCGCTCTCCACGGACTTGAGATAGCTTCCGCTCGGCGTGCCTTGAAACACAAAGAGCACGGGGGTGGGCAACTCGTCGTTCGCACTCTTCTGATAGGTCGCGACAGCCGCTATATCCTTGATGCCGTCGCCCGTCATATCGCCTTCCGCGATCATATCCGCCTGCAAGGTGAGTTGGCGGGGGTCTTCAGCGATCTGGGCTTTCCAGTCGTTGGCGACAGTGGCAGCCAGCGCTTGTTGCGCCGAGAGGGTGGCAATGATCGAGAGGGCATTCATCATGGACCGGTTCATGGGACGCTCCTTGGGAGGTTGAAAGGGTTTCCCGCTTTTACTTCTGAAGTTAATGCATAGCAATATAATGGTTTAAAGTGAAAAATGCGCTAAAAAAACTCAATACAATTAGATATATATAGTTGTATTGGTTTTGGCGCAGTTAATATAAACGTCAAGATCTCTGCGGTTTGGCCAGCACTGGCACCCCAGTCTCCAGCCGGCGTCGAGCTCCTCGGCGGTTAGGTGCTGGCGTTCCTTCTCAGTGATTGGGGAAAATGCGTCCGCCGAGTCCGCCGGAATTCGAATTCGATCCCCTCCGCAGATGCCGTGTCCACCGCATCGGCTTCCGATGTCGAGCTCGATGCACTGGGCGTGGGCCAGTAGATTGAGCTGTGTCTCGCAAAGGCCGCTGTCCAGGTCGTTGAATCGAATCGTCATCTCTGGGCTCATATCATGAGTTCCTGCCTGGGGGCTGGATTCCGCCAGCTGCTGATGCCATCATCCTGAACATGAAGCTGATCCGTCGCGGTCTGGTCGCCCTCTCGCTGGTCCTCGCGTTTGCCTGTACGCGCACCCCGCTGCAGTCGATCGACAAGGCGATGCGCCCGACGACTGCGCCCGAGCTTTCCGACGATCTTCCGCTCGAAGGGCTGCTCAAGGCGGTCAATGGCGAAATCGCTTTCCTTGAGAAGTCGCCTGCCGGCGCTGATTTGGTATTCGGCGCGAGAAAGATCACGAAGGGGCGCTATTTGGAGGGACTGCGGCGTTTTGCCAGCTTGCTGGAACGGGATCGCAGTGAATTCTTCGACTCGGTTCGGCGGGAGTTCGAATTTCTCGAAGTATACGGCGACAAGGGTTGGGGCGACGTTTTCGTCACTTCCTATTTTGAGCCCTGGATTCAGGGATCCACGAAGCCGACCGCGCGATTCAGCCAGCCGCTTTACAAGGTGCCCGCCGATTTGGTGCAGCTCGATCTCTCGCTCTTCGACTCCAAGTATGCCCAGGATCGCAAGTTGCGCGGTCGCCTCGAGGGTTTAAAAGTCCTGCCCTATTATTCGCGGGAGGAGATCGACGGCCGAAGCGCGCTCAAAGGGAAGAAGCTGGAGATCTGTTGGGTCGAACCGTTTGACGCCTTCAATTTGCAAGTCCAGGGATCAGGCGTCGTCGAGCTCGAAGGGGGGAAAAAGCTTCGGCTCAATTACGCCGACAAAAACGGGCAGCCTTACGAAAATCTCTCCCGTTTCCTCAAGGATCGGATCCCCCCCGAGAAGATGAGCATGCACTCCATCGAGACGTACGTGAAGTCGCTCCCGCGCGAGGAGATGCAAAAGGTATTCAATCTCAACCCGAGCTACGTCTTCTTCCGGGTCAGCGAGGAGAGCGCGGTCACCTATCATGGCGTCGAGGCCAATGACGGCCGCACGATCGCGACTGATCCTCGCTGGTTCCCTAAAGGGGCGCTCGCGTTCTTGAGTTTTGAAAAGCCGGTCTTTGAAAATCCGGATCGCGCGAGGCCCGAGACGTTGGTGCCGGCACGCACGGAGGTTGCGGGTCGCTTCGTGCTCGATCAGGACATCGGCGGCGCCATCAAAGGTGGCGGCAGACTCGATCTTTTCTGGGGCCGGGGCGACGAGGCAAAGCTGTACGCGAGCGTGGTTCGAAATCGCGGGCGACTCTACTATCTCGTTCCCAGGGAATTGCCGGCGAACTGATGGGCGGCTCTGGATTGGACCAGTGTCCGAATCAGGCGACCAAGAGCATCGAGATCAGCGACGAGGATTTTTTGCCGGCACCCGAAGCGTGAAGCCTTCTCTTGAGCTTGAAGAGCGCCTGGGTGTGCAGTTGGCAGGCGCGGGACTCGCTGACGCCAAGGACTTCGGCGACCTGCTTGAGGCTCAGGGCTCGAAAGTAATAGCAGGTCAGCGTGAGCTGCTCTTCGATCGAGAGCGATGCCTTCATCACGTCAACCAGATAACGCTTGGTGTCCGCGCTCGCCGCTTTGTCGAAGGGAGATTTGGCCTCGGGATCGGTGACATCCATGGTCTCACCGTCGACGTGTTCCATGCTGACGAGCGAGAGCGCGCCGGCGTTGGCCTTGACCTGGCGGATTTCCTTTTGACTCATCTTGGTGCGGGCGGAGATTTCCTCCTCGCGGGGTCGTTCGCCTTTTTCGCGCTCCAGGGCGCTGGCCGCCTTTTCGATCTTTCGGAGCTTGGCGCGCACCTCATGGGGGATCCAATCTTGTTTGCGGAGCTCGTCGATGATCGCGCCGCGGATGCGGTGTTCGGCGTAGGTTGAGAATTTCACGTTTTTCTTCGCATCGAATTTGTCGGCCGCGTCCATCAGGCCGATGTAGCCGACGCTGATCAGGTCGTTCACTTCCACCGAAGGGGGGAGATTCTGCGCGATTTTCGAAGCGATCAGCCTGACCTTGAGCTGGTACTTCAAGACCAGCTCAGCGCGGGTGAGGCCTTCGACTCGCTTTTCGGCCTTGCGAGAGGCGAACCCCGGGGCGGCGGTTCTGCTGGCATTCCGACGACGTTCTTTGGAGGTCAGCGTGTTCTTGATCATGTATTCAATTGAATCAAACGCGACACGCTGCGTCAATATGCGGATTCACACAGTGTCGGGCCCGACACAGAATCCTGACTCTTAAGGAATTTGCGGATCGCCTGAAAAAACATTGGGCATGGCCTGTTCAGGGAATGGACAACGGGAGATCGCCTGCGTTAATTTGCGCGCAAGACCTGATCCCTCGCGGGAAGGGTACCTAATCATGCCGAAGTATCTAATCGTGGGCGATGGCCGCATGGCCACCCACTTTAATCACTATCTGACACAGCGGAACCTGCCGGTCCGCCAGTGGTCTCGACGAAAAGGAAACGAGTCATCGCTCCGACTTAAGGCGCTTGATCATCATTCCGGTGACGTCATCCTCCTTTTGATCCGCGACGACGCGATCTTTTCTTTTATCGAGCAGCGGCCCTGGCTCGCCTATGAGGGGCGCCAGCTCGTGCATTTCTCCGGATCGCTGGTAACGCCACCGGCAATCGGCTGCCATCCGCTCATGACTTTTGGCGAGTCGCTTTATGATCTCGCGACCTACGAAGCCATTCCGTTCATTGCCGAGAGAGGCCGGGCGCGATTCGAGGAGCTTTTTCCCGAGCTGCCTAATCCGCATCATGTGATCGATCCGGAGCTCAAGCCGCTATACCACAGCCTTTGCGTGATGAGCGGCAACTTCACGGTCCTGCTCTGGCAAAAAATGTTCAAGGAGCTGGAAACAAGGCTCGGTGTCCCGCGCTCGGCTGCGCTCCCTTATCTCCGGCAGATCGCGCGCAATCTCGAAACAGATCCCGCGCGGGCGCTGACAGGCCCCATCCAGCGCAAGGATTTCCAGACTCTCGCCCGCAATCAGGCGGCGTTGGCCGGTGATCCGTTTCAAATTGTTTTCGAATCTTTCGTAAAGGCGGTGCTTCAATGAGTACGTACAGCAAATCCCAGGTTCCAGCGTCGGTCGGTCCGGCAATGAATGTCTTTGACTTTGGCCGCATGAAGGCCGAAGGGCGCAGGATCTCGATGGTGACCTGCTACGACTACACGATGGCCCGCGTGGTCGAGCAGTCCGATGTTGATTGCGTCCTCGTCGGCGACAGCGTCGCTATGGTCATGCATGGGCACCCATCGACCGTGCAAGCGACCACGGAGATGATGGAGTTCCACACGTCGGCGGTCGCCCGCGGCCTCAAGCGCAAGTTCCTGGTCGCCGACATGCCGTTCCTCTCTTTCCGCAAGGGAATCGGACCCGCGCTCGAGTGCGTGGATCGCCTGATGAAAGCCGGCGCCCAGGCGGTCAAGCTCGAGGGCGTGCGGGGCCATGAGGAGACGGTGCGCGAGATCGTCCGTTCCGGGGTGCCCGTCATGGCGCACATCGGCCTCACGCCTCAGTCGATCCACGGGCTTGGAGGTTTCCGCGTGCAGGGTCGTGACGAAAAGAGCGCTGCGGAACTGGTCGATCAGGCGCGTCTGCTCGAGCAGCTGGGTTGCTTTTCGGTCGTGCTTGAGTGCGTGCCCGCGGCCGTGGCCAAAGAGATCACCCGCGCGGTCAGGATTCCGACGATCGGGATCGGCGCGGGCCCGGACTGCGATGGCCAAGTGCTGGTCCTGCAGGACCTGCTCGGAATGAATACGTCTTTTAAGCCCCGTTTTGTGCGTCACTTCGCGCAGGGCGAAGGCTGGCTGCGCGATGCGCTCAACGCTTATCACCGCGGAGTCCTCGAGACGACGTTTCCGAACGAAAGCGAGCTTTATCTATGAGCGGTGAAACCCGGGTGGTGAGGACCCTCGCAGAATGGATCCGTGTGCGCGACGCACTCAAGGCGGAGGGAAAGCAGGTCGGCTTCGTGCCCACGATGGGCGCGCTCCATGCGGGTCACGTGTCGCTCATTGAAAGAAGCGTTTCCGAGAATGACGTGACCGTGGCGAGCATCTTCGTCAATCCGACCCAGTTCAACGATCCCAAGGACCTCGAAAAGTATCCCCGCACGTTCGAAGCGGACCTTGCCGCGCTCTCAAAGGCGGGCGCCGATTACCTGCTCTATCCCGAATTTAGCGAGCTGTACCCCGACGGCTACCGTTACAAGGTGAGCGAGAGCGAGCAGAGTCTCGTGCTTTGCGGCGCGCACCGACCGGGGCATTTCGACGGCGTGCTGACTGTCGTGATGAAGCTGCTGAATCTCGCTGGGTGCGCCAACGCCTATTTTGGCGAGAAGGACTATCAACAGCTCCAACTCGTCAAAGGCATGGTCGACGCGTTCTTCCTTCCGGTCCGAATCGTCGCTTGCGCTACCCGGCGCGAAGAGGATGGCCTGGCCATGAGCTCGCGCAATACCCGGCTTGCACCCGAGGATCGAGCGCGCGCGCCGGAATTTTCGCGCATTCTTGCCGATTCGGGACTGACTTGCGACATGGCCGGCGCGAGGCTGCGCGACGCGGGCTTCGAAGTGGATTATGTCGAAGAGCGCTGGGGACGCAGGCTCGGGGCCGTCAAGATCGGCGGCATCCGGCTGATCGACAACGTGCCCGCCGCCTCGGAACGCCCCTCGGAGAATCGGAGATGAGAGCCCGCCGGATTCTTTTTCAGCTCAGTGGATCGATCGCGGCGTACAAGGCCTGCTCGGTGATTTCCCGTCTCGTGCAGGAGGGCTGCGAAGTGCAGGTCGCATGCACTCAGGGTGCCCTGCAGTTTGTCGGCGCAGCGACGCTCGAGGGATTGACTGGCCGTCCCGTTTTCACGGACGTCTATCAGCCAGGCCGGATGATGGATCATATCCATCTGGCCAAATGGGCGGATCTCGCGATCCTGTGCCCTGCGAGCGCGGATGCGATCAACCGGCTCGCCGCCGGTCTTGCTCAGGACGCGGTGGGGACGTTGTTCCTGGCTTACGATCTGCGGAGCAAGCCCTATCTGGTCGTGCCCGCGATGAACCAAGAGATGATGCGCCATCCGGCGACCCAGGCGGCGCTCGAAAAGCTCGGCTCCTGGGGAGTGCAAGTGCTGCCCACGGCGAGCGGCCACCAGGCCTGCGGCGATGTCGGCCCCGGTCGGATGCTTGAGCCCGACGAGATCTACGCGCGCGTGGCCCAGGCGTTGGAAATGGACGTATGAAGGTCCTCATCTCAGGCGGCGGAACTCGCGAGCCCATCGACGGGGTGCGGTTCATCACAAATTTCAGCACGGGGGCCACAGCCGCGGCACTCGCGGATTTTTTCGCATCTCGCGGCGATGCGGTGACCTGTCTCTTGGCGGAAGGCGCGATGAGGCCGCGCAGAGCCTCGGCGCGAATCGTGGATTACACGTCTTTTGATTCCCTGGACCGGGCGTTCCGCGAGGAGCTCTCCGGCACGGCCTTCGATGCGATCATTCATCTCGCGGCCGTCTCCGATTACTCGGTGGATTCGATCTGGGACGGTGACCGACGTATTGACGTCGTGGCCTCCGGCAAGCTCGATTCCCGTGGGGAGATCACGCTCAAGCTCAAGCCCAATTTCAAGATCGTCGCGCGGCTCAAAAGCTACGCGCGCGACGCCAGGCCCGGCGACGTCCCAGCGGTAGTCGCCTTCAAGCTGACGGATACCCCATCGGCTAAAGATCGTCTGCGCGCGGTGGAGCGGCTGTTCGCGGGCTCCGACGCCGACTGGGTCGTTCATAACGACATCGGTGATCGTCGCGTGGGACAGCCCAAATTCACGATATACGGCCAGGAAATGAGAGTCCTTGCCGAGTGCATCGACCCGCAGGCGCTGGGTGGCGCTTTGGCGGCGCTGCTGCAAGCTAAGTTCAAACAGGAGCAAAGAGCATGATTCTCGTGCTGGATGTCGGCAACAGTCAGATTCACGGTGGAGTTTTCGACGGAGAACGGATTCGCTTTCAGTTCCGCAAGAACACCAAGAACGGCAATTCCTCCGACGAGATCGGCATCTTCCTCCGTTCAGTGCTCCGGGAGAACGACCTGGATCCGTCCCTTGTTCGCGAGATCGCGATCTGCTCCGTAGTGCCTGAGATCGTGCATTCGCTGGGAAGTGCGTGCATCAAGTACTTCGACATTCAGCCTTTTCTGCTGCAGCCGGGAGTCCGCACTGGACTCAAGATCAAGTACCGCCATCCCGGCGAGGTGGGCGCGGACCGTATCGCTAATGCGATAGCGGTTACGTCGCTTTATCCGGGCAAGAACGCCATCGTCGTCGACTTCGGCACAGCGACCACCTATGACATCGTCACCGCCGAGCGCGAATACCTCGGGGGACTAATCTTTCCGGGGCTTAAGATCTCGATGGAGGCGCTCGAATCGCGCACGGCCCGGTTGCCTTCCGTGGAGATCGTTGAACCCCAGGAGATCGTCGGCCGTTCCACGGTGGAGAGCATCCAGTCGGGACTTTATTTCTGCAATCTCTTCGCTCTCCAGGGGGCGACTCAAAGGATTCGTCACGAGGTTTTCGGCGACCGCGAAACCGTGATTATTGGCACAGGTGGATTTTCGCGACTCTTTGAGAAAGCGGGCGCCTTCGACGCAGTCGTGCCTGAGCTGGTGCTGTTGGGCATTTTCCGGGCGCTCGAGCTGAACCGGTCGCCTGGCTCAGCCGGTGCTGATGCGCGAGAGCCGGAGCCCAAGCGGCCGATGGCCTGATCGTCGCTTCAATGCATCGCGTATATGCTTTGCAACGCTCTCTCTCGATAAGGAGCGTCAAATTCTATGAAGCAGTTTGCCTGCCGAGACGTCGGCTATAAGGATTGCGATTACAAAGTCACCGGTGCCGATGATCAAGAGGTGCTGACCAATCTCAAGGGCCATGCTTTTGAAAAGCATGGCATCAAGGAATTCAGCGCGGATCTGATCAATAAAGTGAAATCAAAGATCTATGACGTCAAAGAATCGTTTTTGGAGCACAAGGCCAAGAGCGCCTGAGTCTTGAGACGAGGTTGAACTGAGCCGCGGCGCATCTGCCTCTTTCTTCCTTCGCGCATCGCGTTTGTGGAATGAGGTCGATGCGCCGTGGTGTTTTTAATCTAAGAACATATAAGTTAAAAAACGCTCTCCCCCTCTTTACGCCGCTCGGTTTGCGTCGTTTAATGACGGAAACCCAAGGGGGGGTTCTGAGATGAGATTTTCTTCCGTTCGGATTGTGAGTATGGCCAGCGCGGCGACCGCCGTGCTCAGCCTGAATGCCGCGTTCGCGGGCGACGTGCTCCGGCTTCGCACCGGTGATGTCCGCATCGAAAACGCAAACGCGACGAGCTTCATGTCCTTCTTCGCGAACACGGTGAACGGGGCGCAGCGAACCTTCGTGATCCAGTTCTCGGATCGGATCGCGCCTGAGGCAACGGCGCAGCTCGAGTCGCTCGGACTTGAGGTCCTCCGCTACATCCCGGACGATGCCTACCTCGTCCGCGGCACCGACGCCGCCGTGAACACGGCCCGCTCGGTCGTGCCCGGCGTGTCGGCGACGAGCCCGTTCCGCCCCGAGTGGAAAGTAAGCACCGAGCTTTCGGAAGCCGCATTCACCTCGAGCAGCATCGAAGCGATCCTTGTCACCGCTGTCGATGAAATGACCGCCTATCGCGTGGCCGGCGCCCTCAAGGGCATGTCAGGCGTCCGCGTCCGCGGTGTCAGCGGCAAGGATGTGATCGTCGACACTTCCGCCTCGCGCGCTTCTGAGATGGCGAAAGTCGAAGGCGTCGAGTGGATCCAGAAGGCCCCCGTCTTCGTGACCTGGGATTACCAGGCTGTCTTTGATACGCCCGCTCCTTCCGAGGGTCCGGGCACGAGGGACTATGTGTTCACCGGTTACGAGTCCGGTACCAAGATCATGAACTTTGATGCCGCCTGGTCGCGCGGCTTCACCGGCGCGGGCCAAATGGTCGGCGTCGCTGACACCGGTCTGGATTTGGGCAAGGACAGCGATCTCCACGCCGACTTCCAGGGCCAGTTCTACAAGGGCTTCGCCATCGGTCTGGGCAGCTCCAGCTGGGGCGATCCGATGGGCCATGGCACGCACGTAGCTGGCTCCGTGCTCGGTAACGGCGCCAAGTCCGACGGACATCTTCGAGGCGGCGCTTTCGGTTCGCGCCTCGTGGTGCTCGGCATGTGGAGCGACATCCTCGACAACCTGGCTCCGGGCTCCGACTTCAACAAGATCATCGGCACCGCCTATGATCAGGGCGCGCGCATCCACTCCAACTCCTGGGGCAGCCCGACTTCGCTCGGCGAATACGACAGCTTTGCCTCAAAGGTGGACGATTACATGTGGGCACATCCGGACATGTTGGTGCTCTTTGCCGCCGGCAACAGTGGCGTGGACGCCAACGCCGACGGTCACATCGATACGGGCTCGGTGAGCTCGCCGTCGACCGCCAAGAATACCCTCACGGTAGGCGCCTCCGAAAACGAGCTTGCGGTCGGTGGCATCCAAAAGCCGCTCGGCCAGCTCCGTGACGGAACCAAGAAGTGGGGCGTTGCGCCCCTTAAGGACGACCTGCTCTCCAACAATGCCAACGGCATCGCGGCATTCAGCTCGCGCGGTCCGACCAAGGACGGCCGCATGAAACCTGAAATTGTCGCTCCCGGAACGAACATCCTGAGCACGCGTTCGCGCAATCCGAAGGCGAACACGCTCTGGGGCGTCTTCAACGACAGCTACGTCTATGCGGGTGGTACCTCGATGGCGACTCCGCTGACCGCTGGCGCCGCCGCGGTCGCGCGCGAGTTCCTTGTCAAGAAGCGCGGCATCGCCAACCCGTCCGCCGCGGTCCTCAAAGCCACGTTGATCCATACGGCCAAGGACCTGTTCCCTGGCCAGTACGGCACTGGTGCGGGCCAAGAACTTCCGACTCCGCGTCCGAACGTGCACGAAGGCTACGGCCGCGTGGACATGGATTACGCGACGAGCCTGGGTTCGGAGACCGCATTGGTCGATGACACCGCTGGCCTGGCCAAGGGTGAAGAGCGCACGTTCGCGGTGACGATCCGTCAGGGCGGCTCGCTCCGCGCGACATTGTGTTACACGGACGCTCCGGCGACGCCTTCGGCCGAGAGAACCCTGGTCAACGACCTTGACCTCAAGGTCGTCGGACCCAACGGCGAAGTCGTGACCAAGAACGACCACGTCAACAACACCGAGATGGTGGAGCTTAAAAATCTACCGGCCGGTCAGTACAAGGTCGTGGTGAGTGGTTACAACGTGCCCTTTGGCAAGAGCGGCAAGCAGCCGTTCGGCCTGCTGATGAGCACGGACTCGGTCGGGCGCTTCCGCTGATCTGAGTTAAGCTGACCTGAGTCGCGAGTTCACTCCGTAAGAGAGAAACGCATCGGCCCCGGCGCCCAGGATCCAAAAGATCCGGGGTCCGGGGCCGATGTGTTTTTAGGACGTAGCGATCGTTTTAAATGGACTTCGATGAGAGGGATCAGGCGACGCGCGAGGCAATCCGCGAAGACCGTATCGTCAGCCACACTCCAAGAAGCACCAGCGGAATGCTGAGCAGCTGCCCCATGTTCAATGGCAAGTTTGCTTCAAACGAGACCTGGTTTTCCTTAAAGAATTCCCAGACGAAGCGGAAGCCGAAGACGCCAATCAAGAAAGTCCCGAGCATGTAGCCGGGTTGCTTGCCTTTGCCTCGTTTCCAATAGGACCAGAGGAGAAAGAGGAAGATACCGAAATAGCTCAAAGCTTCGTAAAGTTGCGTGGGATGGCGCGGGATCTGATCGATCCGGACAAAGACGAAGGACCAGGGCACGTCGCCGGGTTTTCCGAGGATTTCGGAGTTAAAAAGATTTCCGAGGCGGATGAACAGACCTGAGGAGGCGACCGCGAGTGTCACTCGGTCCGCCATCCAAAGCCACTTCATCTTGTAGCGTTTGGCGTAGATCCAGAGCGCAGTGAAAATGCCGACCGCCGCGCCGTGGCTGGCGAGACCGCCCTCCCAGACCTTGAGGATACGGATCGGGTCCGCCAGGTAGATCTCGGGCTCGTAAAAGAGGCAATGGCCCAGTCGCGCGCCAGCGATTGTGCCGACGATCACATAGAGGAAGAGTCGATCGACGTGCTCTTGGGGGACTTTTTCGTTGAGGAACGTGCGTTCCACGGCCCGGAGGCCGAAGATGAAGGCGATGGCGAAGAGTAGTCCGTACCAACGCAGCGTGATGGGGCCGAGCGAAAGGATGTCAGGGCTGACGTTCCAGGTAATCATGTGCATCCGATTTTAGACGAATCTGGTAACATCGTCCAATGCTCGATCCTTTCACCGAGAAACGGCTTTTGAAGTTCCTGTCGGATCACCGGGCAAAGACCGGTCAGTTGCCCACGCTCAAGGATTTCGACCTGGCCGGTTTTTCCGGCGATGCCATCAAGGATGCGATCAAGCGTCGCGTTATCGAGGAGTTCTACGTGACGCTCACTTCCGGGACGATCGTCAAAGGATACAAGCAGGGCTCACCGGACTGAGTCGGCTAACTCCAGGAAAAGTTTGTCCAGCTCCAGCAGCGAGTGGATCGGAACCAGCTTGTGAGCGGTCCGGTAATTCGAGAGATACGCGGTTTCAGTTCCGCCAACCCAGATTTCGACGTCGGGTCCCAGCTTTCGATCGATCTGATCGATATAAGTGCGAAGCGTAATCTTTCGGTGGGCGTCCGGTGAATCCGTCGCGCCCAGGAGGATCACCTTGGTCTCCAGGCGTCGCGCCGCGAGGACCAGGTCGGAAGCTGGCAGATTGGGGCCGATGTACTTGACGTTGATGCCCCGGCGTGAGGATGCGAGGATCGCGGACATCAGGATGCCGAATTCGTGCAGGTCGCCCTCTGGAGTCGCAAAGAGCACCCCGTGCCCTTCCTTCTTCCCAGTGGCGTAATCATTGCCTTGTGGCGCGAGAAGAGAGCGCAGTACCTGCCCCAAGTGGTCACGAAGAATCGCAGAAAACGCATGTTCCTGCGCGATGCTCCAATGTCCGCCAGCAACCCTTTGTCCTACTTCCGGCATGACCCGGGTCAGCACTTCGAGAATTAGCTGGCGCGAGCTGAACAGGGAGCGAGCGCGCGTCAGCTCGGCGTCCATGAGCTCCATCTTGAACTCGTGGATCGCTCGGATCAGTCGGTCGATGTTCTCACTCACCTGGCCGCTGGGAGCGGGACGATGATCGTCCTCGGTGGCGCGGTGGGAGATATGAGGACTCTCTTCGACTTGTTTGAGTAGGAGATCCGCGAGCTGGGGGTCCGTCAGGTTGGCGACTGAACTGATCGAATGCCCTCGATCGACCAGCCTATGGAGCATGCGCACGCGCTCCACTTCCTCGAGTGAATAATAGCGTCGCCC
>CAYXVB010000012.1:4912-36986 GCA_964467785.1 uncultured Bacteriovoracaceae bacterium | reverse complement strand
TCGAGGCGGTAGTCAGGCCACTTCAAAAGCGGAAATCTTTTCGTGACCGGCACAAGTAATTGTTACGCCCTCAATTTCGTATGAAATCGTCATTCCGCCTGAATTTCCAGCCTGATCCTTCTTTAGACCGACTTGAAAATTACCGGCGGCGCCATTGTATCTCTGACATTTGCCAATCTGCTCACAAACCTGTCCGGTGATAGCCAAATAAAAGGGGTCTGATTGATCAGCTGCATAGACAGAACACGAAAGGAGGGCTGCAATTGCAAGAACAGGGAAATTTTTCATTTAAACCTCTTCGAAGAGATATCGAACTGCTATCCATCAGCGACTTTGTCATTAAAAGGGAGTGGTTGTCGAGTGGATGCAATTGGATGGGCCCGACTCCTAAATCGAAGTCGGGCCTTTCAAGTCAGATTGATTCAAGCTGGCACCGAATCCGCTCCCCACTTAGCAACAGCTCGATCGATTGCATTCGTCGATCAGTTTGAAAAACCGGAACCCCCAAGGGAAGCTCTCCCCCTCTGTACGTAGAATAGCCCCCAGCTGCGGCGCCGTAAGAGAGAACTTGAATACGGGCTTTATCCATCAAGCTCCAAAGTAACGGCGTTTTTTGTTGTTCGGAGTAAACCACGGCTTGGAAAGGGCATCCCCGCTCAGTACGAAATGTGGCATCCCAAGCCATAGCCGATTGAGTTGCGAGAAGGAATAAAGACAAAATCAACATTTTCATAAGGTCTCCTTTGATGAACCAGTGAGACCATTTTTTATTAAAATCATCACCGCAAATTTATTCAGTCTGACGAATTCGCATTTTATAAGAACTTTTTATGACAATCTGATATTTAAGCGCCCCTATGAAAACAGAGAAATACAAAATCGACAAATTGGATCGCGACATTTTGCGTCATTTGCAAGGCGATGCAAGGAAACCATTTCTCGAAATCGCGAGGGAACTAGGAGTCTCCGGAGGTACGATTCATCAAAGATACGACAGACTGCGCGAGAATGAAGTGATCCTCGAGCACCGCACGGTTATTGACCCAGGATCGCTTGGATATGGAGTCCTTGCCTTCGTAGGTGTCCATGTCAATCGATCTCAAGAAATTCCGGAGGTTCTCGAACTGCTAAAGAAACTTCCAAATGTCGTTGAAGCTCATTACACGACTGGAACCTACGCGCTCTTTCTCAAAGTCCATGCGCATGACATGCAGGACTACTACTTTTTTCTGATGAAGCGCCTGCAAACCATAAAGGGAATTCGCGCGACTGAAACCTTCATGTGCATGGCAAGTCCAATAGAGCGAGACGTCCACATATAAAATGAGTCACCAACAAGCGCGGCACCAGCGGTAGGAAATCTAATCCTCTCCGGCCGCGCCTCGTTATGAGAGAGCTGACGCATAGTTGCTGGAGGAGGGGGGAATGGTGCTCCTCGAATGCTCAGAATGGCGCTGACACCCGGCCACCGCGCTCTAGGGGGCAAGGTCAGTCCCTGCGAGCCTGGTCAGGAAGTCTCGAAATCTGACATGCGCGAGTAGTGCGGGTTACCAGGCCGTTGGGAAATTTGTCCCCACATGAGCCAAGTTCAATGGCAAACGGATTCTAATATTTCCGTCATGCATCGAAAATAAAAAAGGCCTAGCGTCGATCGCTAAGCTATTGAAATAATTGGTGGCTGAGGGCAGGATCGAACTGCCGACCTGCGGGTTATGAATCCGCCGCTCTAACCATCTGAGCTACCCAGCCACACCAAAAGAAAAAGTCGAATTAGGCGAGGGCCACTGATTAACCTGATCTGGTTGCGAGGGCAAATCTTTTTTTGAAAGGCGATTTCGAACTGGGATAGCACCTCGGGCGATTCGAGAGTGAGACGGTCCGATCATCTTCGTGCTGTTCGCTCAGATGATAGGCCAGATCGAGCGCAAGTCCGGACTCTGCCCGCCCGACCAGCCGATCAGCCAGCTTCTTAACCAGAGTCTTCCACTCGATCTCTTCAGTAATGACCGCAAACAGTTTCCACCCGGTTTAATGCACTAAGTCATGGCCGCCAGGGAAGCGGCCCACATGGGTAACTTCCTCAGAACATCTCACACGCCACTCGCACGCCAAATGACGAGAATCCACCCCATCTCCTTGCGTTTCAGATTAAAAACAGGGACAGTTCTCGAACTCCATCATGGCTTCGCAGCATCATTCTGTTCAAAACTCACAGCAGCCGAGACGACACTACCCCAAGCCTGGAAGGACGGGGGGGCGGCTCATTCGCAAGGTCATTGGGTTTTTGCGCCAAAAGGGCCTGGAGCTACCCCTACCGGCCACTAAAGATTCGCATATCCTTTGCGCCGTCTCCGGCGGCTCAGACTCGATTGCGCTCGCGCACCTCCTCATCAAATACGGCCGCAAGGTGGTGAGCCCTAAAAAGATCATCCTCGTTCACGTCAATCATGGGTGGCGGGGCAAGGACTCCGATGACGACGCCCGCTTCGTGCGCGCCTTTGCGCGCCAGCACGGGGTCAAAGCCGTCGTCTATAAAGTGCGGCAGCCGCGCGTGCCCGAGGGCGAAAGCTGGGAAAACGCCGCCCGCCGAAGCCGCAAGCGTATTTTCAAAAAGGCCATGGCCAAATACGGCGCAAGCCACGTGCTGACCGCGCATCAGGCGGACGACCTGGCTGAGACGCTTCTTTGGCGTATCTTTACGGGCGCGGCTCAAACCCATGGGGGTGGGATCCGCGCGATCGAGCAGCACGAAGTCCGACCGCTTTTGCCGTTTCGCAAAGGGGAGCTCAAAGAGTTTCTGCGCGAAGAGGAACAGGCTTGGCGCGAGGACGTGACCAATGAGCAGGGGAGGTTCCTCCGTTCGCAGATGCGCCTAGAGTTGATGCCGTCGATCGAGCGGCTCTTTCCGCGGGCGGTGGAGCATCTGGTGGAGCTCGCCCTGGCAGTTCAGCGTGCGGAGACTCCGTCCGATAGTACACCAGTTGTAACGCAGGCGGTCGAGACCCTCTTGGGTCAACTCGGAATCCGCGGAAGGCGGGCGCACTTTGAGTTCATCAAAGGGCGTCAACTCGGACAGGGCACACATAGGTCTCAGACACAGCAGTCCGGCGAGGTCCATCTCCCTCAGGGGTGGAGACTTCGGAGTGAAAAGATCGGAAAAGGGGCGCAGGCGCAAAGCCGTTGGGTCCTTGAGAAAATCCCGGAAAATCCGCTCAAATGAAGCGTGCTCCTGAACTCGCGGGCGTCCCCCGCAGAAGATTGCCTCAATATAAGTTGGCGAAAATGCCGCTCAATTGCCTTGCCAAAACGAAGTATGCTACCATTTTGAGTGGGAGAGGGTTGGATCCAGTTCAATGAAACCATCACATAAGACCGTCGCGCTCTGGCTCGTGCTCATTCTTTTGTTCGCGAGCCTTTTCAAGGTTTTCGATCCGGGAACCGGCCGGCGCAAAGAAATGAAGTTCAGTGAGTTCGTGACCGCCGTCAAGGAAGGCAAGATCGCCGAGGTCACGTTCCGCGCCGATAATCAGATCGTGGGCACCCTAAAGGAGCCCGCGGCGGACGGCCGCAAGCAGTTCGAGACCGTGGGCGACACCGAGAACGCCAAGGTTTTCGAGATCCTCGAAAAGAACAATATCATCCCCAACTACGAGCGCGCCGAGAAGACGCCTTTCTGGCAGCAGATCCTCGTCTCTTGGTTCCCGATGCTCTTCTTGTTCGTGTTCTTCTTCATCTTCATGCGCCAGATCCAGGTCGGCGGCGGCAAGGCCATGTCCTTTGGCAAGAGCAAGGCCCGCCTCCTGTCTGAGTCCAGCAACAAGATCACGTTCAAGGACGTGGCCGGCGCGGACGAAGCCAAGCAGGAGCTCGAGGAGATCATCGCGTTCCTTAAGGACCCCAAGAAGTTTACCCGCCTGGGCGGTCGCATCCCCAAGGGCGTGTTGCTGATGGGCCCTCCGGGTACCGGTAAGACTTTGCTCGCCAAGGCCATTGCCGGCGAAGCGGGCGTTCCGTTCTTCTCGATTTCCGGTTCGGATTTCGTTGAGATGTTCGTCGGCGTGGGCGCCTCGCGCGTTCGCGACCTGTTCGAGCAGGGCAAGAAACACGCGCCATGCATCATCTTTATCGATGAAATCGACGCCGTGGGCCGCCATCGTGGCGCAGGCCTGGGGGGCGGACACGACGAGCGCGAGCAGACCCTCAACCAGCTGCTGGTCGAGATGGACGGTTTCGAAAGCAACGAAGGCGTGATCCTGATCGCCGCGACCAACCGTCCGGACGTGCTGGATCCGGCGCTTCAACGTCCGGGCCGCTTTGACCGCCGCGTGGTGGTCTCGGCTCCCGATGTCCGCGGCCGCGAGGCTATCCTCAAGGTCCACACTCGCCGCACCCCGATGGAAGAAAAGGTCGATCTCAGCGTGATCGCGCGTGGGACACCGGGCTTTTCAGGGGCGGATCTCGAGAACTTGGTCAACGAGGCGGCGCTCCTGGCTGCTCGGCAGAACAAGAAGTATCTCGAAATGTCGGACTTCGAAGACGCCAAGGACAAGGTCCTCATGGGGGTCGAGCGCCGGAGCATGGCGCTCACGGACAACGAGAAGCGCACGACTGCTTATCACGAAGCCGGTCACACGCTCGTGGGCAAGTTCCTGCCGGGCACCGATCCCATCCATAAGGTGACGATCATCCCGCGTGGCATGGCTCTGGGCGTGACCCAGACGCTTCCGACCGAAGACCGCGTCTCCATGTCCCGCGACCGCGCGGAAAACATGATCGCGTTCCTCATGGGCGGCCGACTGGCCGAGGAAATCGTCCTCAATCAAAAGACCACCGGCGCCGGCAATGACATCGAGCGGGCGACTGAGATCGCGCGTCGCATGGTCTGCGAGTGGGGCATGAGCGACATCCTGGGCCCGGTGACCTTTGGCAAGAAGGAAGAGGCCATCTTCCTCGGCCGCGAGATCGCGCAAAACCGCGACTACTCCGAGCAAACGGCCCAGACCATCGATCGCGAGGTCCGCGACATCGTCGAGCGCAATTACCGCCGGGCCAAGGAGATCCTCTCCACCCGGCTCAATACGCTCCATGACCTGGCCAAGGCCCTGATCGAGCACGAGACGATCGACGGCGGGGAAGTCGACCAAGTGATCAACGGCCAGAAGATCGTGCGCGCTCCGCGCCCGGCCAACGTGGCTGAAACGGCCGACGCCGCGGCGGCGGGCCCCTCGGGAACGGAAGGAGGGGCCGCGCCGGCGCCGATGCCTGCATAAGCAGTTCGCAGACGCACCAGCCCGCGGCGCAAGTATTGACCGCGGGCGCGCCCCATTCGCGTCCGATAAGAGACGGTGGGAGACCTACTACTCAAACTCCAGGCTAGCGTGCGGTGGATTGACGTCGTCGACGTCGGAATCGTCGCGTTCATCGTTTACCGCGCGCTTCTGCTGATTCGCGGCACCCGCGCAATGCAGATGCTGACGGGCCTGGGGATCCTGGGGATCGGTTTCTTCCTCTCGAGCACGCTGGAGCTCTTCACCACCCACTGGCTGCTGAGCTATTTCTTCGACTACTTCATCCTGATCGTGATCGTGCTATTCCAAGACGACTTGAGGCGCGCGCTCACTCACGTGGGCAAGAATCCGTTCTTCTCGTCCGCCTCGGCCGAGGAAGAGCGCGAGATGATCGACGAGATCGCGCGCGCGGCCACGCGCCTGGCGTCCGAGCGCACGGGCGCGCTCATCGTGATCGAGCGCGAGACGGGCCTGAAGAACTTCATCGATACGGGCTCGAAGCTTGAGTCCAAGGTCAAGGCCGAGCTGCTTTACGCGATTTTCCAGACCAATTCGCCGATCCATGACGGCGCGGTCATCATCCGGGAGGGCCGAGTGGCCGCGGCCGGCTGTTTTCTGCCGCTTTCCAAGGATCCCAATATTGACAAGCGCTACGGCACGCGCCATCGCGCCGCGCTGGGCCTCACCGAGGACACGGACGCGATCGTGGTGCTCGTCTCCGAGGAGGCGGGCGAGGCGCATCTGGTCAAGAGCGGCAAGCTCACCACCAACTTGAGCGAGCAGGAGATCTGGCAGAGCCTGGCCGCGCTGCTGGATGTCTCGCGCAGCCAGGCTAAACTTCCGCGCCGCTTGAGGAGCTGGATCCGCGCCGCGCAGAACCGCGGTGGACCCGAGGAATGACAGATATGCTCGAGCGCCTCTGGCAGATCATCACCGGAAACTTCGGCACCAAGCTGGTCTCGGTGATCATTGCCCTCGTTCTATGGGTCGTCGTGTTAGGCTCCCGCAATGTCGAGGACACCAAGGACGTGCCGATCGAGGTGATCACGCCTGCCGACCTCGTGGCCGCCAATGACATCCCCGAGAAAATCTCCTTCCGCCTGACCGGCCCAATGGCTTTTTTGCGCGCGATCCTCGATCGCCGCGACGAGCCCATTCGCGTGAATCTGGCCGGAGCCAAGCCCGGCCTCATCACCTATCGTTTTTACCCCGACAACATCCGACTACCCATCGGGGTCAAGGTATTGTCGATCAATCCCACGGCGGTTTTGATCAAGCTCGAGTACATCAAGCGCCGGGACGTGCCCGTGCGGCCCGTGCTGCGGGGCGCTCCGCCCGCGGGCTTCCGCGTGGCCAAGGTCTCGATCAAGCCCGAAACGGTCCGTATTAAAGGCGCCGAGACCCGGGTCGAGGGGATCACCGAAGTCGCCACGATGCCCATCGAGCTGGGCGACAATCGTCAGTCCTTCGAAAAAGAAGTGGCCCTCGATCTCTCGCGCGCGGGCGTGCAACTCGATGGCGCGCTGCCCCGTGTCTCGGTGGAAATTGAGCCCGTGTCGGCGAACTTCCGAATTAAGAACGTGGACATTCGCGTCCTCTCTCCCTATAAAGTTCGGCTAGAGGAAAAGACGGTGACCGTCCTGGTGCGTGCGGATGCCCAGGACCTGAAGCGACTCGATCGCACTCAGGTTTACGCGGTGGTGGATCTGACCGGAAAGCCCAAAGGCAAGTACTCGGAGTCGGTCAAAGTCACGCTTCCCGAAGACGTGGGCCTGGTTAAAGTCATTCCTGAAAAAGTCGACGTGACGCTCTATTGATAGAGCGGCGCTCATAACTAAATCGGATCCGAGATCGAGGAGTCTCTCCAGCATGACAGTTCGTGCAAACCCCAAGCTTTTTGGCACCGATGGAATTCGCGGCTTGGCCAACGAATATCCGATGACGGGCGAAGTGGCGATGGCCGTAGGCCGCGCCGTCGCGCACGTGCTCTTGCGCAATCAGGCCGTTCGCAATCGCAATGCCCGCAAGGCCCGTATCGTGATCGGCAAGGACACGCGCCTTTCGGGCTACATGATCGAGCAGGCCATCACCTCGGGTATCTGTTCGATGGGCGCGGACGCCATTCTGATCGGCCCGCTTCCGACCCCAGGCGTGGCCTTTGTGACCCAGAACATGCGTGCCGACGCGGGCATCATGATCTCGGCGTCGCATAACCCGTATCATGACAACGGCATCAAAATCTTTTCGGCCGACGGCTATAAATTGCCGGACGAAGTTGAAGCCGAGATCGAGCGCCTGGTCTTTTCCAAGGAGCTCGAAAAGTTCCGCCCCACGGGCGAGGACATCGGCCGCGCCTCGCGCATCGAGGACGTGCACGGCCGCTACCTTGTTTTCCTAAAAAGCCTTTTCCCCAAGGACTTGGATCTTTCGGGCATGCGCATCGCGCTCGACTGCGCCCACGGCGCGGCCTACAAGGTCGCACCACTGGTGTTCGAGGAGCTCGGCGCCGAAGTCATCCGCCGAGGCGTGGGTCCCAACGGCCTGAACATCAATGACAAGTGCGGCGCACTCCATCCGGAAAACGTCGCGGCTGCCGTGACCGAGTACCGCGCCGACATCGGTATCTCGCTCGACGGCGACGGGGATCGCTGCATCCTGGCCGACGAAACCGGCGAGATCGTCGACGGAGACCAGATCATCGGCCTTTGCGCCCTGCAGATGGCGCGCGAAAACGCCCTGCAGAAAAACACGGTCGTCACCACTCCGATGTCCAATGTGGGCCTCGAGATCACGCTCAAGGAACATGGCATTTCCATGGTGCGCGCGCAGGTCGGGGATCGCTACGTCGTGGACTCCATGCGCAAGAACGGCTTCAATCTCGGTGGCGAGCAATCGGGGCACGTGGTGTTCCTCGATCAGTCGACCACCGGCGACGGCATCGTGGCCGCGCTCAAGGTTCTCGAGGCGATGAAGCGCACCGGCAAGCCTTTGTCGGAGCTCAAGCGGGCTATTAAACTTTTCCCGCAAGTCCGTGAGGACGTGCGTGTTTCCAAAAAAGATCCGTTCGAAAACTTCCCGGAGATCGCCCGCTCGATCGCCGAAGCCCAGAACGCGATCAATAAGAAGGGCCGCGTCTTTGTGCGCTACTCGGGCACCGAGCCCCTGGCCCGCGTCATGGTCGAAGGCGAGGACCTGGGAGAAATCCAGAGGCTGGCCCGCTCGATCGCGCAGAACATTCAAAAACATCTCGGCTGATTCCGAGGCATTTTTTTCGCAACTTCGTGAGGAGTTCTTCGACATGGAAACCCGTGAAATCCGTCTTGGCGTGAACATCGACCACATTGCCACCCTTCGGCAGCTCCGCGGTACGCCGTACCCGGATCTGATCGAGGCCGCCCGCCATTGCGAGATGGGGGGCGCGCAGCAGATCACCGTCCACCTGCGCGAGGACCGTCGCCACATCCAGGACGACGACGTCCGCGTCCTCCGAGCCACGCTCAATATTCCGCTCAATCTCGAGATGGCGGCCACGGACGCGATGGTCAAGTTTGCCCGCAAAATTCGGCCCGACTGGGTTTGCCTCGTGCCCGAAAAGCGCAATGAAGTGACCACCGAAGGCGGTCTGGACGTCCGCAAGGGCAAGGCCCGGGTGGCCAAGGCGACCCAGGCTCTCCAGAAGGCTGGAATCCGCGTCAGCCATTTTATCGAGCCCGATCTCAAGGTAGTCCAGCTCAGCCACGAATTGGGTGCCGATGCCATCGAGCTGCACACGGGCCGGTACTGCCTGGCGTCTCAAGGCGCGCTGGGCAAGGTCACCCGGAAAGTCGATCCCAAGCGCGTGGCCTCAGAGCTGCAACGCATCGCGGAAGCGGCGATGCAGGCCCGTCAGTTGGGCATGGGTTCGCATGCCGGCCACGGGTTTGATTACGAAAACGTACGGCCGGTTGCTGCACTTGAGCTGATCGAGGAGTATAATATCGGACATGCGATCGTTTGCCGCGCGGCCATGGTGGGCATGGAACGCGCGGTCAGGGAGATGCACTCCGCGATCGTCGCTCCTTAACCAAACAACCGAGCGCAAACATCCCCCAGGCCCATAGGAGATTTCGGTCAAATCATGTCAGCAAACCGTGCGAATCTGAGGATCTGCAGCAGTACCGAAATGAAGGAGTTGGACCGCGTCGCCGAGGCCCAATACGGGATCGATGCCGCGACCCTGATGGAGAATGCCGGCCGCGCGCTCTCCCAGATCATCCTCGACCGCTTCCCCGAAGCGGGCACGGATACTGAGATCCTCGTTTTTGCCGGAAAGGGCAACAACGCGGGCGACGCCTTTGTCGTTGCGCGCCAGCTCCTGAGCCTCGACAAAAAAGTCCGCGTCTTTTACTTGCAGTCCGATGAGCTGTACAAAGGGGCCTCGCGCAAGAACTTCGACATTCTTCGGAAGCTCAAGGCGAAGATGGCCTATCTCGAGACCTCCGCGGAGCTTCAGGCGTTCTTCGAGAGCTCGCCCGGTCCGTTCACGGTCGTTGATGGCATCGTGGGCACGGGGCTTAAGGGCGAGCTCGAAGGGATCTTTTACGAAGTCGTCGAGCTGATCAATGCGGCCCACGAACGTGGAGCCGCTCGCCAGGTGATCGCCATCGACATCCCAACTGGCGTCAGCGGCGACACGGGCACCATCTGTGGCACCTCGATCCAGGCCTCCCTGACGGTGAGCCTGGGATTCCCCAAGCTCGGGCACTTTCTGCCGCCGGGAGCCTCCCGTCGTGGCGAGTTGATCAATGTCGACATTTCGCTGCCCAATCGCTTCCGTCGTGAAGGAGACAAATTTCTCCTCATGCGCCAGCCGATGGGTGAGCTGCTCCACGAACGTGACCGCTACGGCCACAAAAATTCCTTCGGTCATACGCTTTTGATTGGCGGGACGCCCGGCCGGATCGGTGCCATCGTCATGGCGGCGCGCGCTGCCCACAAAATGGGCACAGGGCTGGTCTCGGTGGCGAGCTGGAAAGATGCGTTCGAGCCTCTCATGCTCAAGCTGCCATCGGAGACCATGGTCCTTCCGATCCATACGTCGGGCCCGGATTACGAGTATTACAAAAAGAGCCTCAACTCCTACTCGAGCGTGGTGGTCGGCCCCGGAATGGGACTGCGCCCCGAAGGCCGGCAAGTGGTTGAGGAGCTGCTTTCGATCTACGAAGGTCCCGTCGTGCTCGACGCCGACGCGCTCAACATCATCGCGGATCACAAGCTTCACGGCGTCCTGCGCGCGCGCAAGGGCGCAACAGTGCTTACGCCTCATCCAGGCGAAATGGCCCGTTTTCTTGGAATCTCCAAGGAGGAAGTCCTTCGAGATCCCGTCGCCGCGGTTCAGAAGGCGGTCGAAATGACTCATGCGGTGGTGCTCCTCAAGGGCGCGGCCACATTGGTGAGCTCGCCCGACCAGGTCCTGCTCCTCAATCATTACCCCAACGACGGAATGGCCACCGCCGGAAGCGGCGACGTGCTCGCCGGCATGATCGGGGGACTCCTCGGCCAGAACATGAACGCTTTCCAGTCGACGTTGCTGGGCATCTACCTACATTCGCTCGCGGGCGATTTCGCCGCGCGCGCGATGGGGCATCGGAGCATGACCGCGGCCGACATCATCGAGAACATCAGCAATGCCTTCAAAGACATCAAAACCGTCTCGCCCTGCGCAACGACTGTGGAAGGCGGAGCCCGCCTGCTCTGAGCAGCGCGCTCTACAGATCGCAGAGGAGCTGGCTTCCGAACTCAAGGCTGGGGACCGGGTCCTGCTTGAGGGCCCCATGGGCGCGGGCAAGACGACTTTTGCCCGTGCGCTGCTAGCGGGGCTTGGCGTGCATCAGCCGCCGGAGGGCAGTCCCACCTTCGCAATCGTCCATGAGTACGAAGCGTCCGCGGGCGCCGTCGCGCACATGGACTTGTACAGACTCAAGAGCGAGGAAGAGCTCGAGGATGCGGGTCTTTCGACCTATTTCTGGGAGCGAAAGATGATCGTGGTGACCGAATGGCTCTCGATGTTCCCGGAGTTCGAGGCCGCGGTCCTCAAGAGCGGGCGCATCTGGCAAGTCACGATCGAGCCCGGTGCGGATCCGGGCATGAGGTCGCTCATCGTCGAAAAGAGCTGATTCAATCCGTCGTGGAGGTCTTTGCGCCGGACCTGGTGGGAGATTTCCCGAAGTATTTCAGTGCCCCGTCCGGGAGCCGCGCGACGATCTGGTCTCCTGAATCTGTGTAATAAAACACCGCGCCCGCGGCGGCGGCCGCGGCGAGCTCGGGGACATATATCACCTGGAGGATGTTGGCCAGTTCGGCGTTGCGCACCTGGCGCAAGGAGGCCTCGATAGCGGCTTCGTAAGCGGATCGGGCCTCAGGCTCCAGGCCGGGAGGCATGCGTGCGGCGCGCGCCTCGCGAAGGCTAGCGTCCTGCTCGGACAGCGCATAGGCTTGCGCGTTCAGCGCCGCCTTGCGGCTGGACGTGAACGGCACGAATCGGCGCCAGCCCAGGGCCCGGATCTCCTCGTCGACCGATAGGGTCTCGTTCACGCCGACCGAACCCAGCCCCTTGCGGATGAGCTGCTCCATCCGGGCGATTCGTTTTTCGCCGTAGGTCTGAAGCGCCTCCGGAGGCAGGATCTCCCGCAGGGAGACGCCGTTTCGGACGCGTAGGGCGGGGCCGTCGAGCCTGTGGATCACGGTTTCAAACTCGAGGTGCTGGAATTCGTGGAGGAAATCGTGCCAGGGCGAACCTGCGCCGAGCACGAGCATCCGCATGCTGGGATCCAGGTAGGCCCGGGTCCGGTCGGGGCTGGCTGGAAGCGAGCTGTCGACCCCCACGCGGTAACCCAGGGCGCGGACCTTTTGCATGTATTCGGTGAAGCGCGGGTGCTCGATCGCCGGCGTGAGGGCCGCGGCTTTTCCGCGGGCGGGTGGAGCGGCTTCGATCTGATAGATTGCGCCCCAGGAGCGGGACACGTCCTTGGCCTGGAAGCGCGCCTGGCCATCCCGCACGATTTTTCGCAGCCAGCTCGAAAGCTCCGGTTGCTCCACATATCGGACCCCGACCCGGTCAAGGCGCGCGCGCGTCTCGAGGTCCAGGGAGTGGACCAGGCTCAGATCGACAAGTGGGAGAGGGGATCGGCCCTGAAACTGCGAAGCGGAGGAAAAGGATCCGAACCTAGTCCGGCAGGGGTCCGGCACATCGGCACGACACATTGCGCCCCGAAGAAGCGCGGCGCTCAGAAGGAGCCGGAAAGCCGGCTTCATCAGGCGGGCGCTCATTTGGCGGGCGCTCATTTGGCGGGCGCTCATTTGGCGGGCGCTCATTTGGCGGGCGCGGACGACTGCGGCACGTAACTCCGCCACATCGCCTCGAGCGCGGGGCGGATCGGGCCGTGGATCGACTGGAGCGAAATGATCGCGATCAGGCCGCGAACCTGACTCTCTGGACCCACGCGGGTCAGGACGAGCCATTCGCTCTTTTGCGCGCCGAACGAAGTGCGCAAAATATTTCGGGTGCTGTGCTCCAATGTCTGGGTCGAGCTCGGAGAAAATTCAATCGAGCCTTCCTGAAGCAGGAACTTCCAAAGGTCCGGTGAAAGGATATTGGAGTTCCATTTGAGACCCTTCCAAGTACTGGCCTTAGCCGGATCGCCAGAGAACGCCTTGGCGATAAACCCTGTGGCTCCACCGGCCTGGGGACTGGGGTCACGCGAAAGAAAGAGAACCGTCACAGCTCCCTTTTTGAGGATGTCTAGAATTCCTGGGCCCATGGGGTCGGCTGTGCCTTTGAGCTGACTTGAGGTCCACTGGTAAAGCGGTTGGACATGGATCGTCGAGCCCCGGCGCTGCGCCGGCTGCACGCGCGCTGGGGCCGGAACAGAGGTGGCGGGAGCTGGCGGAGGAGCGAGTGAGGCCGCCTGCTCTGACTCGGCGACTTCGAAATAAGTGGCGGCGGGCAGAGTTGCCGTCTTTTCGATCGTCTCGGGTTCGGCAGTGGATTCTGGCGGCGCGGGAGGTGGTGAGGATCGCTTTGAAGCGGCCGCGGGATCAATAACCAGCTTCTTGCGGTCCAACAGGCGCGATACCGAGGGCATACTGTTGAGCTTGGTCCAGTCCGGGGATTGCGCATCAAAGGTGAACAGGTTCGACGGCTCCGTCTGGTCAGGCGATTCCGAATTGCCGTCCGCAATGGGGGAATCCTCGCTGGACTCCTTAGAATTATTAGGTTTTTTGTTGCGCTTGGTTTTATTTGAGTTCGTCACAAAAAAGACCTTGCTCCTAGTATTCAACGGAATAGGATCAAATGCCAGCTCCGTGCGACATTAGCATTGGCATAAAAAGCGACTAAAAAGTTTGGATATATTAGTTGACGGAGTAGATAGGGCATGATACGCCCAATCATAGGAATGGTGAGAGGGAAAGGGAGATAGAACATGCGTTTGACTTCAAAAGGAAGATACGCGGTCCGCGCGATTCTCGATCTGACTTTCAATTCGAATGGGCGCCCGGTCCGTCTGCAGGAGATCTCTGAACGTCAGAAGATTTCGCTGCATTATCTGGAACAGCTTTTCCGCCGCCTTCGCAAAGGCTCGGTCGTGAAGAGCGTTCGCGGCCCTGGTGGCGGTTACGTGCTTTCGCGCACGATGGATGAAATTTCGATCAAGGACGTGCTCGTCAGCGTGGGTGAGAATATCAATCCAGCCCGGGATCTGATCGGTACCGGCGACATCAAGAGCGATACCGTCGAGTTCGTGCTCACCAAGAGCTATTTTGAGAACCTCGGCTTGATCATGCAGGAATACCTGACCACGACCTCCGTGGGTGACCTGATCCGCAAGGCTCGCGGAACCCAGGAACTTCCGAAGTCGGCCCAAGCGCTTGACGTCGGTTTCCAGATCCCCGCCCAGTCGGCCAATGTCGGCAAGGGTCGCGACTTATCTTGATTTCAATGCAGGAGCGCCTCCGTCCCCACGGGTGATCGAGGCGCTTCTGTCTTTTCTGTCAGACCCTCAGCGGTTGACGGGAAATCCTTCCAGTACGCATTCTTTCGGCCGAAAGACCAAGGCCATCCTTCGCGACGCCCGTGACCAAGTCGCTCGCACGATTTCCGCAGACCCCACTCAGATCCAATTTACATCGTCCGGTACCGAGTCGTGCCAGGCGGCTATCCGCTCAGTCCTGGAGAGCGCGCTCGAGATCGGCGAAAAACCGCACTGGATCCTGACAGCTGCCGAACACGATGCTGTTGATAGCATGACGGGCTGGCTGGAGGCCCGCGGAGGCAGCGTGAGCCGAGTGGCGCTGGATGCCGAAGGCCGCCCGAAGCTTGAGGAACTCGAAAGTCTTCTTCGACCGGAAACCCGTCTGGTGAGCGCGATCTGGGTCCATAACGAGACGGGCGTCGTTACGGATATCGCCGAATTGGCGCGAATCCTCCGCGAGAAGGGCCGCAATCAGGTGAGGCTCCACTTGGACGCCGCACAAGCTTGGGGCAAGTTGCCCATCCGGGTGCACGAAACGGGCGCGGATTTTCTCTCCTTTTCCGGGCACAAGATCGGCGCGTTGTCTGGCACGGGATTTCTTTGGACGCGTCCGGGCGTGACGCAGGGACGCGGGGGCCGCCTTTTTCCTGGGACGCAAGAAGGGGGGCGTCGCGGGGGGACTGAGAACTTCCTGGGTATAGCGAGCCTGGGCGCGGCCAGCCTGGATGTGGATCCACAGCGTTATGCGCGCGAGGTCGGGCCCCTTCGAGATCAACTCGAGCGCTTAGTTCTGGAGCGTATTCCAGGAGCGATCCTCTATGGAGCGGGAGCGCCTAGAGTCGCCAATACTTCCCTCATTGGCTTTGGAGAGATTCCCTCAGAGGCACTGTTGATGAACCTCGACCTCGAGGGCTTTGCGGTCAGCGCTGGCTCCGCCTGTTCAAGTGGGGTACAAGGACCTTCGCGTGTTTTGCAGGCAATGGGAGTGGATGAGCGGCGTTCGAAAAGCAGGCTTCGGATCTCGCTTCATCCGGGACTGGGCGTCGCCGAGTTGGAGGCCTTTGTCGGGGCCTTGGCGCGCGTAGTCGCCCGACTGAGCGTCAAGACCTGACCAGATTCCCACAATGAACGAGCGGAGAACGGCTTCATGAGCGTGGCAGCGGCTAACGAGAAAAAGACCCGGATTGCGGTCGCTCTGAGCGGAGGCGTCTCGAGCGCCGTGGCCGCGGCCCTGCTCAAGAGCGAGGGCTATGACATCTTGGGCGTGTACCTGCGGACTCATGACAGTCGCATACCGCGCGTCTGCGCCTCGGACGCCGGCGAGGAGGCCGCCCGAGAAATGGCGCGTAAGCTTGAAATCCCCATCCATGTCGAGGACGTGGCCGAGGAATTTGAAGCAAAGGTGATCGATTCGTTCGTGCATGCGCGGATCCAGGCGATGCGCTCGTCCGCTTGTGCCGACTGCATGCGCGAAGTGTTGTTTCCGGCTCTGATTCGCGTGGCTCATGCGAGCCGTTGCACGATGATCGCCACGGGACATCGAGCGAGCGCGGCGCTCGATCCGGCGAGCGGGCGCGGCCGCCTGTATCGTGCGCTGGAGCGCGGAAATGATCAGAGCTTTTGGCTTTATGGTGTCTCGCCGGAAATCGTTTCGCGCCTGCTCCTGCCTATCGGAGGCATTCCTTCGGCGATGGTTCGTAAGCTCGCCATCCAGTTCGAATTGAATGCGTCACCCTCCGAGGCCATAGGCCATTTGGGAGCATGTTTTGAAGGGGGCGATACGGCAACCCGGATCATCGAAACGCGTGTTCCGGCCCATTTTCGTGCGCGTGGCCCTGTACGCTCCGTCGACGGTAGCCTGATGGGCGATCACCCGGGACTTTTTGCCTTCAGCGAAGGCGACCTGTACCTCGAAGCTAAACCGGGCAGCGAGCAGTCTAATCTTTATGTCGTCGGCGTCGAGCCGCAGTCCAACGCGGTGATCGTGGGAGCCGAAGCGCAGCTATTGCGACAGGAGATCCTGGCCCGGCAGTCGCGCTGGATCCGTCCCGTCATCGGAATGAAAGGCCTGGCCTGCCAGGCCAGCTTCGGCCCGCAAAGCGAGCCCGTGCCCTGCCAGGTCACGCACTTCGAGGCGGGCGTGATACGGGTGAAGCTTGGGCGCCCGGTGCGCGCCCCGCAATCGGGCCGGGCGATCGTGTTTTATGAAGACAACGAAGTCCTGGGAGGCGCGATTATCGAACGGACGTTCGCATGATCCAAGCGGTGAATTGAAATGAGTTTGATTTCCAGCGACCCGAAAATGAGAACCGGCTCCTATCTCGTGCGCACCTTGGGCTGCAAAGCCAATCTTCATGACAGCCAGAGGATCGAGGCCGAGCTACAGCGTCGGGGCTGGATCCCCGCGCCCGAGGCCTTTGCCGGCGTGGCGGACCTGTGCATCGTCAACAGCTGCACCGTGACCGACGAAGCCGACAGGCAGAGCCGTAAGCTGGCCGCGCGTCTCTCGCGCGACAATCCCTCGGCCCGGGTGGTCGTGACGGGTTGCTCGGCCGAGGTGGATCCCGAGCGCTTGGCCTCTTCCAAGGGAATTCATTACGTCATCGGCAACCGCGACAAGCCTGCACTCGTGGAATTGATCCTAAAGCGCCTGGAGTCTGAGACTGAGCTCGCGCCATCCGAGCAGAGCGCGGGAGAGATCCTTGGACGCGCCAGTGGCTACGAAGAGATGCGCTCGCGCCACCCGATGGATCGGGAGTGGTCGCTTCCAGATCGGGCTGAGTGGACCGCCTCGGGATCGGCGGTCGGAGCCGAGATGCGCCAGACGCGCACGACGCGCGCTTTCATCAAGATCCAAGATGGATGCAACTCCTTCTGCACGTATTGCGTGATTCCGTATGGTCGCGGACCAAGCCGAAGCTTGAGGCCGGGCGAACTGGTGGAGCAGGTGCGGGAACTTGTCTCAGCCGGTGTGCGCGAGGTTGTGCTGACGGGGACGAACATTGGCGACTACGGCTCGGATCTGGAAGCGTCGGCGCCGGGAGGAAAGCCTGCGCTGGTCGAGCTATTGGAGCGGATCTTTGCCGAAACCCGACTGGAACGTCTGCGCATGAGCTCGCTCGATCCGTCCGAGGTCCTGACCCCCGGACTGATCGAACTCATGGAGCGGGAGCCGCGTTTTTGCCCGCATTTCCATGTTTCGCTACAGAGCCCGCACTCGCGCATCCTGCGCCTGATGAAGAGGCGCTACTCCTACGACGAGGTCAAGCGATGCCTGGAGCGAATTGCGGCGATTCGGCCGGCTTCGAATGCTTCGGGCCAAGAGCCGGTTTATGTTGGGATGGACGTGATTACCGGCTTTCCGGGTGAAAGCGATACGGAGTTCGAATGGGGCCTGGAGCGCCTTCGGGAGCTGCCCTGGACGCGCTTGCACGTCTTTCCGTACAGCGAGCGGGTTGGCACACCAGCGACTCGGTTGCCCGGCGCAGTGCCGCAGTCAGTGCGCGTGGAACGAGCGCGAAAACTCCAGGCGTTGAGTCTGGAAAGGGCGAGACATCATGCTCAGAGCCTATGCGAGGCCTATCAGCGCCAAGGTTTTTTGATTTCGCATATCCTAGGCGAGGTTTATTCCAGCTCCGGAACTTTTGGCTACACTCCAGGCTATCTCCGTGTCCGCGTCAAAGGCCTCCCAGGGGAGTCTCTCCGCAACGAGCTTTTCACGGCTCGGCCAGTGCGAGTCGAGAGTGATTCGGCAAGCGGCGAGGCCTGGATTGAAGCGGAGCTTGAATAGTGAAGGGCTACGGTCTGTAACTCATTGAGAAATGGGCGATTTTATCGGGAATGGTTCTGGACCTGATCTTGACAATGGTTGACTGATATTGTAACCCTTGTTTCGCCTTTCAAGTGGATGTTTGAAGTGAGATTTGAAGCAGAGCGGCAATAGGCATGATTTTTCAACGATTGCAGGAACGACTAGGGTACACGTTTGGTGACCGGGGCATTTTGCTCCAAGCCATGACGCACACGTCGTTTGGCCATGAGTTCCTGCACGAAAAGTCGATCGCTCAACGCGATAACGAACGACTCGAGTTTTTAGGCGACGCCATCCTCGACGTCATTGTCTCTGACATCCTTCTCGAAGCCTTTCCGAACGCCAACGAAGGCCAACTCTCCAAAATGCGAGCGGCCGTGGTGAACGAAAAGACGCTCGCCCTGGTCGCCAAAAGCATCCGGCTGCATGACTGCATCCGATTGGGCAAAGGCGAGGCCCAGACCAACGGGCAGGAAAAGCCGTCGATCCTCTCGAGCGCCTTTGAGGCGCTGATCGCCGCGATTTACCTCGACGGGGGCTTTAATGCCGTGTATCCCGTGGTTCGCCACCTTTTCGCGCCCCTGTTCGCTGAAGAGCGTGAATTGGTCTCGTTTTACGACCACAAGACCCAGCTCCAGGAAATCGTCCAGGCCCGCTGGAAGGTCACGCCTTCGTACCACCTCATCGGCTCCAACGGGCCGGACCATGCCAAGACCTTTGAGGTCGAAGTGCGTATGAACGGCAAGGCGATGGCGGCCGCCTCGGGTTCCTCGAAAAAGGAAGCCGAGCAGAATGCCGCGCGGACCGCGATTCAGAGCCTCGAGTAAACGTTTAGGAAAGATCCAGGAAGTCCCCCTTTTATGACCCATTCCGGCTTTGTCGCCATCATCGGGCGCCCCAACGCGGGCAAAAGCACGCTGCTGAACCGAGTACTCGGTTCCAAGGTCTCGATCGTCACGCCCAAGGCTCAGACGACGCGCGAGCGCGTGCTGGGTATCTTGACCGAAGAGGACAAGGGACAGATCGTCTTCATCGACACGCCCGGCATTCATCGGGCCAAAGAGGGCGGCATCAACCAGTTCATGGTGGAGGAGGCGCGCGGCGCCCTCGAGGCCCCGAATGTCGTGTGGTACCTTGTGGACCCCTCTTCCGCGGTCGAGCACGAGAAAGCAGTCCTGGAGATCCTCGAAAAGGCCGGTAAGGGCCTCAAGGTATTCGTGCTCCTCAATAAGACGGACGTGGTGAAGCGACCGGACTTCGTCGAGCATTTCGCGGCCTTGGAAGCGGGAATGAAGGCGGAGCTTGATAAAATCGGCATCACGGATGTCCGCGTCCTCAAGCTTTCGGGACGGTATGGCGAAGGAGTGGACGAGCTGCTCGCCGAGACCTGGAAGGAAATTCCGGAAGGGCCGATGTATTACCCGGACCCAGATCAGATCTCCGATCGCCCGGTCCGGTACTTTGTCGCTGAAAAGATCCGCCAACAGCTCCTCATGCATCTCGGGGAGGAGGTTCCGTACTCCTGCGCCGTCGAGATCGAAAGATATCAGGATCCGCGCGCGCCGGGCGAGATTCCCCGCATCGAGGCGATCATCCATGTCGAGCGGGACTCTCAGAAAGGCATGGTTATCGGCAAGGGCGGCTCCAAGATCAAGGAGATCGGCCAGGCGGCCCGGCGGGAGATCGAGGCATTCGTGGGTTCACAGGTTTTCCTGGGGCTTCGGGTGAATGTATTGAAGGACTGGTCGAAGGACGCCGAGGCTTTGAAGCGCATGGGCTACGCGCTACCCGAGAGCCGTGATACGGGCAAAAAAGGCAAGCGCCCGCACGGGGGCCGCAAATGAGCGCTTCCCGCAAAATTCCGCAGGTTGTGATTGTCGGCCGCCCAAACGTCGGGAAGTCGACGCTCTTCAATCGTCTGGTCGGCTTCCGAAAATCGCTGGTGCATGACGAGCCGGGAGTGACCCGAGATCGCATCGAGCACCTCTGCAAGTGGTGGTACAAGGGGCGTGAGCGCTCGGTGCGCCTGATTGATACGGGGGGGCTCGGACATGAGCGCTTCGCCGAGGAGATCAAAAAGCAGGTCGCAACCGCCCTACAGGAGGCAGACCTCGTGATCGCGCTCTTTGACGCACGGGCTGGCCTCGAAAACGGGGACAAGGAGCTGGTGCGCGAGCTCAAAAAGAGCGGCATACGTGGGCGCGCGCGCGTCTTTTGCGTGGTCAATAAGGTCGACGCCGAAGTCCATGAAGCGCTTGGCGCGGAGTTCTACGAGCTGGACCTCGACGAGGTGCTGACGATCTCGGCTGAGCACGGCCGCGGCGTGGAGGATCTTACGGACAGCGCTTGCGCGGCCCTTTTTCCTCTGGCGGGTACGGAGCAGGACGAAGAAGCTCAAGAAGCGCTTGAAGTATCGGACGGCGCCCCGGCTGACTATGACAGCGACCCCGCCTCCCATGACATCGACGATTCGGATGTGGAGGGACTAGAGGCGTTCGAAGGTACCGAGCTCGAGGAAAACTTCGAGAAGTTTCGAGACGTGCCCCCCGAAGGGTCGGTTCCGCGCATTGCAGTAGTGGGCCGCCCCAACGTCGGAAAATCAACGCTCGTCAATGCGCTATTGGGCGAAGAGCGCATGATTGCAAGCCCCATCGCCGGCACCACGGTGGATGCGGTGGACTCGATCGTGGAGCTTTCGGGCAAGCCCTATGTGATCGTGGATACCGCAGGGATCCGGCGCAAGAGTAAGACCGAGCAAGGCATCGAAGTCCTCTCAGTCGTACAGGCCAAGAAAGCGCTCGAGCGCGCCGACATCGCCATCCTGCTCCTGGATGGAGAGAAGGGCCTGACGGACCAGGACGAAAAGATCGGCGGGCTGATCGAAGAGGCTGGCTGCGCGGTGATCCTGGCTATGAACAAATGGGACACGCAGGTTGGCTCGAAGTTCACCAAGGAAATGGCCGCCGAGCGGATCCGCGGCAAGATGGGCTTCCTCAAGTACGCGCCGATCATGTTCATGAGCGGCAAGCGCCGCCAAGGCCTGAAAAACCTGGGCGACTTGATCGAGGAGATTCTCCATCAACGGCGCCTGCGAATTCCGACTCACGAGTTCACGACCTGGGTTCGCAAGGAGGCGCTCATCCACAATCCGATGAACGCCAAGTTCTTCCTCTGCCATCAGGCAGGACGTCATCCGCCTACTTTCGTCTGCCATGTCAACGACCCGGGACGCGTCCACTTCTCGCTGCAACGTCACTTCGTGAATGCGATGCGGGAGCGCTGGGGCTTCATGGGCAGCCCGATCCGGCTGCTTTTTGTCTCCGCCAAAGACAAGACCAAGAGGAAGTGATTCGCCACGCGATTGCCCTCACGGGATCACGAAATCCGTATTAGGGTGGTCTCGCTTCGCCGGTGACGCGGCGTGCATCAAAAAGGAAGCGGATACCTTTGTTACCTTTGTTACCAGGTAAACATGACGCTGCCGGTGACTGTGTAGATCAAGCCGCTCAGGTCGGGCAGGCTGTAGGGTGAGCCGCTGTAAGCAGTCGAATAGGTGTCTTTGAAAGTCACCAGGTGGCCCTTGGCTTCGAGCTGGAAGTAGGACTTGCGGGGCGAGATGGCGAACTCCAGGCCGCCACCGAACGAGAAGCCGAAGGCCGAGTCATTATCGGTCGTGCCTTGCTTATGGGAGTACTCCGTCTTGCTGTAGTTGCCGATGCCTCCGTGCAGGTACGGACTCGCGGCGCTGATCGGGGCCGACATGTTATGCGTGTCGAAGTAATAGCGGAGGTCGAGGCCTAGTCGGAGCAGCGTCGTGTCAACATGGCCCAGGCTGGTGGACTCGTAGAACTGATTGGCCACGGCGATATTAAGGTCCATGGCGAGCTGGAAGTCGAACCAGTAATGAACCTTGAGGTCAACGGCCGGAAATCCGCCCTGCCAAAGCCCCCCACGGTTGCCGAGCGCGCCTTGCGAGCCCAAACCGAGGCCCACACCGAAGAATCGGCCGTATTGAAAGAACTTGGTTTCGGCAGCTTCTTCGGCTTCCTCGTTGAACTCGCCGTACTCGGTGAACGGGGTGTCGGAAAAATCCTCTTCCTTAGGGGGGCCAGCTTTGGGGTCCGCGAGCGCGACCGTGACGTTGAGCGCAAGGAGTGAGCCCCAGAGTAATCCACGAGATAGGCCGGCGAAACCGGAGCGAAGGAGAGGGGCGTCCTGGCCCACTTGCTCGGTCGATTTCGCGGTTCGCGAGGACTTAGAAGTAGAAATGCATTCCGGCGTCAAGGAAGCTCGCTCCCAGGGTTCGAACGGTCATTCCGCTCAGCGTGTCGATGGAGGCACCCACTTCGAATGAAAAGCCCAAGCTCTCGAGGCCCGGGACGAAGAACTCCACGCCGAACCCTCCGAGAAACTGCCCGCCCGAATTGCCGCTGGCGCTAAGAATACCGCCGCCGAGCATGAAGTAGTAAGTGAGGTTCGTTTCATAGAGTAGGTTCTTGAAGAACTTGGCGCCGATAATCGTATTGGCCGGACTCGTGGAGGCGATCCCGAAAAGTCCTTCGACGGCGATGTCGCGAGTGAGACCGTACTTGAGACTCACGGCGGGCACGCGCTGGGTGGTTGTCGAGTTTTGGAATTCGCTATTGTAGCCCAGTCCGACCCGTCCCTGCATTTCTCGCGCTGCGGCGAAACGAGGGAAAGCGAAAGCGGTCAGGGCGACTGCCGCCAGTCCTGCAAATCGAACGATGGCAACTAGCAGCATGGGCCGGGGTTTCAGTATCATCTGAGTTCAGGGTAACCGTGGGCTTTGCTTTTGACAACCCCTCTAGAGTCCTCTAAACAATAAGTTATGTCCTCTACGACGCCAGAAACCCCGCACTTGAACGTTCACCCGCATGCCCAGTCCGATGGCATAGGTTGGATTCACCAAATCTTTGACGCGATTTCCAAGAATCGCGGCGCGACCATCGGTCTAACGGTTACGGTGCTCGCTGTAGGCGCGGCCGGATTTTGGCTCTCCTCGCGCAATGATTCGCAGTCCGAATTGGCCTACAACCAACTTTTCCTGGCGCGCAAGACGCTATCCGAGGAGCTCAAGGCCGTGGCTCAGGCTAAAGCAAGCAATCCTTTAGCAGGCGCCAAGAAAGACGCGAAACCAGACGCGAAAAAAGACGCCAAGGATGTCGCTCCTGTGAGCGAAGAGAGTGTTCGATTCGACCGCTTTGACGTGGACGCCAAGCTTCCTAAGTCGGTGAAGGAACTCCAGGCGCTGGCCTCCGGTCCGTATGCGAACACGCGCGCGGCGTACGAAGCGAAGCTCGTGCTCGGCAATCTTTATTTTGAGCACGGGGACTCAGTTCGCGCGGCACAAACCTTTGGCAGCGCGGTGGCTTCGGCCCCGACGTCTCAGGAAAAGGCCATGGCTTACTCGGCCCAAGGGCACTCCTTTGAAAACGCAGGCAAGTTTGCCGAAGCGCTCGACGCTTACGGCAAGGCGCTGGCGATCGTCAAAGACTCTCAAGCGATCCAAGGCGAGCTGATGTTGGCTCAGGCCCGCAGTCATGAGCTGCTCAAGGATATAGCCAAAGCCCGCGCCGTTTATGATCAGATCCTTTCCCAGATGCCCACGAGTGAATATGCAAAGACTGCCGAAAGCCTCAAAGCCCGTCTTCAATAAGGTCCTGTTCGGACTTGTGGGTGCTGTCGCGCTCACAGGCTCGGGATGCACGGGACGGAACATCCACAAAGATCTCGCCGACGACCCGGCAGTGCTGGTGCGCCGCTGGACGCTGTCGACGCACGCTGAGGTGCGCGAGGCGGGCGACCACGGCACGGAGTACTCCAGCCCGGTCTTCCACGAAAACACACTGATCTTCGGAAACCGAAGCGTGGGGTTGACCTCGATCTATCCGCTGATGAATCAGCAGCGCTGGAGCCTTGCCGTCCGTAATGGCGTGGTGAGCGAACTGGCGCTTGGTCAGGGCAACGTTTATTTTGGCGGTGGCGACGGATTCTTTTACTCGGTCAACGCGGAGACCGGGCAGGTGAATTGGCGATATGAGCTTCGCAATCCTTCGGTCTCCCGTCCTGCGCTTTCTGGCGGCCGAGTGTTTGTCACAACGTCCGATGATACGGTCGTAGCTCTGGATGCCGGAACCGGTAAATGGCTCTGGCACTATCGCCGGCGGTCCGCTGGCCAAGCCACGATTCAGGGCGCATCGTCACCGTTGGTGGACAACGGCGAAGTTCTGACGGGCCTGAGCGATGGTTATCTAGTCGCGCTCAATGAGCAGGACGGTCAGCTCAAGTGGGAGCGCAAACTTCATACGGGCTCCAAGTTCACAGATGTCGACGCGCACCCGGTATTGGATCAGGGACTTCTTTACGTACCCTCGTATGATGGCGCCCTTTATGCGCTCAAGCGCGACAACGGAAACGGGGTGTGGCGCTATGACGCTGGGGGCAGCAAGACGGTGGCGGTCGAAGGCGATCGGATCTTCATGCCTTCGTCTGAAGGCGCCGTGCATGCGATCCAGCGGGACAACGCCAAGATGCTCTGGAAATTCGAGCTCGACGGCGGCACCCCGACGCAGATCGTTCTGACCGAGAAATATCTGATCGTCGGCTCCAGCCAGCAGTACCTCTATGTCGTCGATAAGCTAACAGGGAAGGGGTTGTATCGCTTCAATGCGGGCTATGGCAGCGGCTTTTCGGGGAGTCCAGCCTACGACGCCAATCAACAGCGGATTTATGCGCTTTCGGGGGGCGGAAACCTCTATGCGTTTTCGCTTCGCAAACCGGTGAAGAAAGTGCGTCCGCATGGACAGACGGATCCCTATCAGTTCTAAGCGAGTAGCATCCCCTCTTATTGCCTTGTGCGGCAAAAATTGCCGGCCCAGGGCAGGGGAGTGGCCCAAGGGTTGACATAAAGCCTTTTGTTTTCGTTGGCTTATCAATAACAATCCCAATTCTTGACCAATTTTGTCTCAAATGATTGTATGCCGGCCGATGTCGATGTCCAGAATTTCAGGCCCGAATTTGGCGCTGTTGATGTTGATGTTGATGATGACGGATTGGATCGCCCCTCGGGACGCTCATGCGTTTCGAATCTCCGACCACGAACGGATCACGCGCGTGGCTCTGGACGAGCTGGAACGCTGTGGTGCGATCCCATCGGATCCCGATACGGCTTCGACGGCATTCTTTGAATCTGTGATTCAAGGCGACATCGATGAGGACCTGGACCTGGTCCGCAAATGGTCGTATTACTCGCATTATTATCATCCGCTCAAGGAGATCGAGATGCGCCGGGCGGATTCGTCGGCGACGGTTCTGGAGTCCGAGGCGGCGCTTCGACAAGGCCGCGCGGTCCCGGAGGATTTGCGGGCCGAGCTCCTAGGGCGAGTGATTCATCACATCCAGGATTCCGCGGCACCGGTCCATGTGGTCCCGGTATCGCATTGGCTGACTGACGGCTTTGAGAGCCTTGAAGTGGCGATCCGAGAACCGAGCGAACCCGGCGCGCGCGAAGCGACTCCGGACTGCCGGAACCTTTTGGAAATCCAAGCTCGGACGCTTCGAGCGGAGTCGCTTTTGGACATTCTCAAAGGCACCGCGCTGGGTACGCTGGCCACTTTGGATGAGGCCGTACCATACCGGCGGGCCGGCATGGCGCGGACGACACGCTGGAAACAGGCATTTTGGAAAGACGCCGAAGGCCCGGTCTTTGGCGATTATGGCGCGTTTGGTAATTCCTTTGGCGAGACCTCGTTTTGGTATCGCGGCGACCGGGTCGAGATCGACGCGGCAGTCTTTGTTCGATACAAGCGCGCCCGGCTGCGAGCCGCCGTGGAGGCCACTCAGGCGGTCTGGTTCTGGTACCTGAAGCGGCTTTAAACGGGGTTTGTCCGGTTGTCCTAATTATTTAAATAAAAGTCTGATAATAAACATTATGTCAACCGATGAGGGTTTGCGGGCAGCTTTTGCTCGGTACGCGGCCGGTCCCGGAGTTGCAGTCTTTAAGCCACATCATGACAAAATCCATGCAAGTCCCCAGAAAAAACCGGCAATCTTCGTGCGCTAAAACCATTTTGATTCCTATGTCGCTGGCTTTGACCGCGACGCTATTCGGGTGCGCTTCCGCCTCCAAGAATGGCAAAGCCACCCCCGCAGGTCAGCCGCCAAGCCAGGCTTCGGTCCAACAGACCTCCCAGCAGCAGGTCATCTCTTCGCAAAAGAGTTTACCGGAGACGATCTCGGTGGATTCCTTCATGCAGCAGCGAACAGCCCATCAATTTCTTGCCGAAGTCCGTACGCCCATGGCGGACGAAACCGATGTGCGACTTCGTGTCGATGGCGCGCCCGTCGAAATCGAGATGCAGAACATCGGGGGCAACCTTTGGCGTGGCAGCCTGACTTCCGATCAGCTCGGACTGCTCGCCTCGGGCGGCAAAGTCGTCCACTATCAGGCCCATTTGATTGTTGAGGAGCCTGACGGTACGGTCGTGATCTCTCAGGATCCACTGAAGTTCAGTGTTTCGGCCCCGGCCATTGAAAACCGGGTCGGTTAACTTCGGTTGCCGCATAGCAATATGACTTAAATTTAAGACCGACCAAAATACTCCGATACCAGGGATATATGCGAATCGGAGTATTTCTTGGCGGTGCCCCGGCGGCGCGCCGCTTGTTGGCGGTCGTGACCTGGGTGGTTGGCTTTTGGGGGGCTCAATTCCCCGCCGAGGCCAGACCCCTGAAAGTCATCCATACCAATGACCTGCACTCGTTCTTTGAGGAGGCGGATGCTCCCGGGCGCGGAGGCTATGCCGCGGTCAAGGCGACTATCGATCGGCTCAAGGCCGATGCCCGCGATCAGGGCATGGATACGCTGGTGTTGGACGCCGGGGACTTTTCGGAAGGAAATAGCTTCTTCTTTGCCGACGAAGGACGCACCTCCTGGTCGATCATGGATCAAATGGGCTACGACGCCGTGGCCATCGGCAATCACGATTTCCTGATCGGGCTTCGTCAGATGGACAAGATCCTCTCCTCGGTGAGGCCCACTACCCCTTTTCTCTCGGCTAACCTCGAGGTCGACCCGCAGGCCCGGGTTCCAGCCCTACGCAAGCACATCCAACCTTACGTGGAACTGAATCGCGCCGGCGCCCGGATCGCGGTGCTGGGACTTTTGACCGACGAGTTGGTTTATAAATGGCGTTTAGAAAATGCCGCTTTGACGCCCCCCGATTTCGAGGCGCGCTCCCAGATCCCCGCGCTACGCAATCGAAATGACTTTGTCATTGTATTGAGCCATCTGGGTTTCCAGGTCGACATCGCCTTGGCCCGCGTCGTCGATGGCGTGGACATGATCGTGGGCGGTCACTCGCACACCACGCTCGAAACGCCGTTTCCGGCGCGAAACCGGGTGGGCCGCCAGGTGCCGATCGTCCAGGCCGGACAGCATGGCCAGCTCGTGGGAGACTTGGTCGTCGACGTGGAACCGGGGCAGCCGCTCAAGGTCCTCTCCTACCGCCTGGTCTCCGTGTTCAAGGACCAAGGCACCGACGCTGGTATCGATCGGCGGGTCGCGCAGGCCCGCAGAGAGCTGGAGAATCGCTTCGGCAGGGAGTGGTTCTACAAAGTCATCGGGCTTTCGGAGATTCCTCTTGAACAGCCGCTCAATCAGCCGACGGCCTGGGGAGAATTCGTCGCAACCGCCATCATGGATACCGCGAGCGCGGACCTGGCGCTGGATGTCGGGGAGTTTTTTGGCAACACGCGGCCCGCGGGGTTCGTGACCCGCGAGGACTTGATCTCGATGTACCCGCGGACCTTTGACACCCGCAAGGCCTCGGGCTGGAACGTCTGGTCCATCCGGGCGCCGGGCTGGCTGATTCGCTACGTTCTCGAGACGGCCGAAAACTCTGGACTGCATCTCACGACTGCTGGGGTCACCTACGACCGAATCAAAAATCCGAACAACGGCCGGATCGCGCTCCGCCGAGTAAAAATCAAAGGACGCAAACTCCGCGCGCTTCGTGAGTACCGGCTTGCCGTCACTGAAGGCATTGGTCGCGGGGCGCTCGAGCTGAGTACCGTGCTATCGCTCTTTTTCCGCCCTCGTGACACCGGGATTCCGGTCTGGTCGTCGATCGAGAATCGCATTCGCTCGCAGGGCGGACGGATCCGGGCCCCGGCATCCTGGTCGATGGAGGCCTCGAGCCTGCTGCAGTGACGAAATTCAGCTTTCGCGACCGCGGATCAGAAGCCCGGCGCCTAGTAGGCAGAGCGCGGTATAGAGGATTCCGTATGCCAACGAACCTGCGAACCAGAGCGGAGTTACGGGAAGAGCGTACGTGGCCTTGTAACCCAGGTTGAAATGCTCCAGGTTGGGCAGGATCGCCGCAACTCCTTCAAGAAGCGCCCGCCCGGCAGCCGAGTCCATTTTGAGCGCCACATTCCGGATCTCGGTGTTGTTGCTGCCGATGAGATAGAGTCCGAAGGTCATGATCACCGTGAGCGAGGTCGTCGTGAAAGTCGAAAACAATACGGTGATGCTGGCCATGAACAGCCCCTGCAGAAGCGTCAGGACCACAGCCGCGATCCAGGTTGGGTTAAAGACCCACACACTGAGGTCCTCGGCCTGAGTCGCGAGCATTCCGATATAGAGAAGCGTGAGCAGGAACCAATTGAGCGTCACCACCGTGATCAGGCCGAAATACTTTCCGGCCACGAATTGAAACCGGGTGATCGGATGCGAAAGCACGACATAGGCGGTCCGGCGATCGAATTCCTTGGCGAGCATGCCGGCGCCCGTGAGCACGGCAATCAGAAGACACGAGAGGGAGAGCGCGGACATTCCGAAGTCCACCGTCACGCGCTCGGGCTGGATCGCATTGAGGCGCGAGGCCAGGAAGCTCACTGAAAAAATGATGAGGCCGGCGAGGCCAACATTGTAGAGAACCTTGTCCCGGACGATCTCCCAGAAAGTCACGCGGCCTACCGCTTGGATCACCTGCCAAAATGACGGAATCCGATACAGCTTATTCATGACGTTCTCCTTCCCTGCGGATCAGGTCGCCTTCCGGAACGTCCACAGGCATGCCGAAGAGACTTTCGAGCGAAGGGCGGATGGGTGACACCCAGAGGATATTGGCGCCGGCGCTCATGAGGGTTTTCAACGAGGACTGAACGGCTTCCTGGCCCGACACGACCGCGCGTATCGCATCGGGGATCTGCCGAAAGGATTGGATCTCGGGTATGCCGGCCATTTTATCAGGATGAAGCCCGGAGAAGGCGATTTCTGTCTGCAAGGGGCCTTGTGCGAGAAGCTTGCCGATAGGACCACATCCGATCAATTTGCCCTTCTGGATCAACGCGACCTGGTCGCAGATCGCTTCGACGTCTGGAATGACATGCGAGCTGAAGAAAACAGTGCGCCCTTCTGCCGCGAGTTTGATGATCAGTTCGCGGATCTCTTTGCGCCCCATCGGGTCCAGGCCGCTCATCGGCTCGTCGAGAACCAGGAACTCCGGGTCATGAAGCAACGCCTGTGCGATGCCGATGCGCTGGAGCATTCCCTTGGAGTAGCGCTTGAGCTCGGTGTGCCGGGCATGGCCCATGCCGACGGTGGCGAGGACTTCGGGAATTCGGTCGCGGATCTTGGATCGGCTCATGCCCGAGAGGTCGCCGAAGTAGCGCAACATGTTCTCGCCCGTGAGGTGATCGTGAAAATACGGGCGCTCGGGCAGATAGCCGATCGAGGCGCGGGCTTCTAGACTCGCCGCCTCACGCCCTTGCACCCGAACCGAACCGCTCAGCGGACGCCTCAATCCCACCATCAGGTGAATCAGAGTAGTCTTGCCTGCGCCATTCGCCCCGAGAAAACCGAAAATGGATCGGGACGGTACGTTGAAGGTAATCTCATCGAGCACCTGGACCCGCTTCATCCAGAAGCCGGAACGGAATGCCTGACTGACCTTTTCGAGTTCCAAAATGGGCGTGCTCATACGGGCCTTCTTTGTTTCTGCATCTTATTCGAGTCCGAAGACTTTTTCATAGGGAGTTGTCGTGGCAACATGGCCGGTTTCATCCAAATAGAGTTTTCCGCCCCACGGATCGACCGCCGGCACCTGGTTGCTCTTCCGGAACGCCTTCCAATAAGCGTTCAACTCGCTCGCGGGGATGTCCAGCTTGGATCGGTAGCGGGGTTGGGTGGAAAGGTAGTTTCGAAACGCCTGATCCGCTTCCGCGCGGTAGCGCGCGATATTGAGAAAGTACTTCTTTCTCTCGAGCGCTTCCCGGGCTTCGGGTTTCTTGGCCTCAGGTAGCATGAAATTGATCAACCGGAGCCCGACCTCATATTGTCCGCCGGGCCGTTGAAAGCGCTCGGAGAGTTGCTTGAGGTATTCCGGCGCTCCCGGGATTTTCGCGGCGTCCTGAAACGCTTTCGCGGCGCTGCTCATGTCGTTGAGCTCGAAGAGATGCACATAGGCGAGCGTGAGATAGATCGCCCAGCGCTGGTTCCAGAATCGTTTACGGAAGTCCTCGGGGTAGTTCTTGAGTTCCCGTTGATCGAATTCCCCCGCCTTGACGAGGAGGTCCCTGGCCCCCGTGTTGTCGTTTCGCACGACCGTCAAAAGCATAGCGCTCGCGATGTACGCCGTCATATTAGCCCGGTCGATGTCGGTGACGAGGTTGGCGACGTAAAAGAGATCCGCGTGCTCCCCTTTCTTCACATGGGTCAAAGTCGGATCCAGCAGGCCCTCGATCCAGATCCAGTCCGTGACGGTCGGGGTGTGCCCGAAGCTGAGGACTTGGATCATCTTGGGGTTCAGTCTTTTGGCGAGGGCTTCCGGCTTGATCGCGGGGTCTTGCTGCCGGCTGCTGTCATGAGTGAGGGCGGTATTGAGGAGAGTGGTCACGATCGGGATAAGCACTATCGACGAGGCGATCGTGATCGTTTGCTTGAGAGCGGCACCAGATGCGTTAATTATAGCAGGTTTCACAATTTTGGATGCCATGCCGTGTGACTCTCCGTCTTCCGGATCTGTGTCCGAGCAGACATAGTTGCTGCAATTGTTTTCCTAGTTATACTATCTCTTAAGCATTCAATCTAACTTTTCCGTTCGATTGAAAAACATAACCTGGCTTTGCTGTTTGATGAAGGGACGTATGAGCATGACATTTTCCAAACTGAAACGCATGTATTCGGAAGAATCCGGCTTCACCCTGGTGGAGCTGATGGTGGTTGTCGCGATCATCGGAATTCTCGCTGCGGTAGCGATTCCGAATTATCAGAAATACCAAGCCAAAGCTCGCCAGAGCGAGGCCAAGGTCGCGCTTTCGGCGATCTACACGGCGGAGAAAGCGTTCGCCACGGAGAACAACAACTTCTCCTCCTGCCTGGCGGCGATCGGCTACGCTCCGGAAGGCGCCAAGCGCTACTACGGCCACGGCTGGACTAACGCCAACGCCGCCAACACCACCTGCGGCGAGAGCGGCGGCGTCTCTTGCGCTTGCCAGTCCTGGTCAGGTCCGAGCACCTGCGGGACGGCCTGCGCGGCAGCCGTAAACGTCACCCACTATCTGCCGAACATCCGGGCCAATCCAGGCGCCACGATGCCTACGCAGGCCAACTTGGGCACCGTTCTGACCAAGTCGACTTTCACGGTCAGATCGACGGGCAACGTCTCGACGACTCAGGTCGGCAATGATGCCTGGACGATTGACGAGAACAAAGCGCTCATCAATACCGCTGCAGTCCTGTAATCTCTTCTCTTGATGGCGGCGGCATCCCATACGGGTGCCGCCGTTTTCTTTTTTGATCGAGTCCACCAAGACCCAGTTGCCGCACGTCTTTTGCCGATGTTACTCTATAAAGAGTAGTAATTCTTGGCCTAATGGCTCGATAGAAGGGACGTATGAGCATGACATTTTCCAAACTGAAACGCATGTATTCGGAAGAA
>CAYXVB010000012.1:0-4812 GCA_964467785.1 uncultured Bacteriovoracaceae bacterium | reverse complement strand
GCACCGTTCTGACCAAGTCGACTTTCACGGTCAGATCGACGGGCAACGTCTCGACAACTCAGGTCGGCAACGACGCCTGGACGATTGACCAGAACAAAGCGCTCATCAATACCGCTGCAGTCCTGTAATCTCTTCTTTTGAAGGCGGCGGCACCCGTATGGGATGCCGCCGCCTTTTTTTCTTCTGTTTGCCTCGAGGCGTTGTTCCGGGCGGCTCGTCATGGTTCGGGCTTTGCTTGGCTGCCCGGTGTGCGCACGAAAAACGAGGCAAAACTTTTCCAGTTCCTCCAGGTCACCGCGTTGCTTGCTGCCTGTGGGTTTGCGTTTTGGCCGCAGGGGGATGTCTACGCCTTTGGCAAAGCGCGAAAAAAACCCTACCTCATGGCGGTGCTGGGCGACTCTATCTCTGCCGGCTCCTTGGCCGACGTGCCGATCCCGCTTGAAGGGACTCCTGAGGAAAGAGTACGCAAATGGGCGGACCAGCGTGTCGACTCCAATCGAGTCATCACCAATAAGCACACCTATTCTTGGGCCTCGGGCACGAAGATCCGCTCGCAGTACCGGCTATTGGGTTCTTGGCTGCGTAAAAATGAGCCAGGACGCGCCTTGGAAGTCCTCAATATGGCCTGGCCCGGGGACCAAGCGGTTGACCTGGCACCCCAGGTCGAGCGGGTTGTCGAGACCATGGAATCGGGTCGTTACGAATCCCTTTACTATGTCACACTGCTCATTGGCGCCAATGATGCCTGTGGATCAAAGTCAGGCACACCGATCCCTAAGATGCGCGTCCAGCTGCTGGCGGCGCTCGCTCGACTCGCTTCGATCCGTCAGAACGATCCGATCCGCGTCCTAGTGGTCGGGATTCCCCGGATCCCCGATCTGGGCGAGGACGCGATCCGCAATCACATCACGCTCTTCGGGCTGAGCTGCAAGACCGTACGAAATAACATTCTGAAGTTCTGCAATCCGAGGCTGCTCTGGAACAATTGGGACGAGTACGGCGATTCCATGCAAATCGTCGAAAACGTCAACCGTCTGCTGCAAAGCGTGGCCACCGAGGCGCGTGCGCAATTCCCCAACCTGGATCTGCGCTACACTTCGCGCCTCTATCACCTCTCCATCCCGATCGACATCATGGCGGCTGACTGCTTCCATCCCGGAAAAAAAGGCCAGGAGCAGCTCTCGCTCGAGGTTTGGAAAGACCAGCCTTGGTTCAATTGAAGTGAACTGAAAGGAAACTCCCGGTATGAGAAGCAATTGGATCGTGAACGTGACACTGGCCGCAGCCCTGCTCTCCCCGCTCCCGGCGGCCGCGTGGGAATGTCAGGGGGTGCTCATCCGCCAGGACGGCCCTTCGCAGGCGGAGGCGGGCGCGGAGCTGACCTATGAGATCCGCATCTTTAACGCGAACGCGGAAGCCGGAGACCGCTGCGATCTCGCAGGCGCGCGGGTCACGAATTTCCTTCCGCGACGGGTACAGTTTCGTTCGGCGACTCCCACGCCCCTTGAAGTGATCCATCTGCCGGTGGGCAAGGTCATGTGGCCCCCCGTGGATCTCCGGCCCTCAGGTGGCGAGGCTCGCTTCCAGGTGAAGATCGTTCCGAACGAGCCCGCGGGCCGCATCATCACCAATACAGTCTGCATTGAGCACGACAAGATCGGGCGGATCTGCGGGGATCTGGACACTTTCATCACCCCGGCGCGACCCTGATCGCTCGGGGCCGGACCGGGGCGGGCCAGATTCGCTTCGGAAGCTTGTCCTCCTTTACTTTCCGGAGGAGACGCCGCCCGGAGTTGCCGTGGCTGCGGGTTGTTGGCCGGGTTGCTGCGAATCGCCGGTAGTGCCGATTGTCGAACCGCTGGAATCGCCGCTCTGGCCTCCGGATTGACGACTGTTGGGATTGCACGCGGAGACAGCGGTCAGTGCAGCCAGTAGTGCGGCCACGCGGAGCAGTCTTTGTTTGAGATTCGTCTTTTGAGTCATGTGTCGGGTATCCTTCCTGGGTCGGTCTCAGCCCAGCCAATATTTCAACGTGCCAAGAATGCTGGTGGTGGTCCGGGAGTCCGTGCCGGTGCCAAAGAGGATGTTGCCCTCTAGACCCCCGGTCAGACCTCCGCCGATGCCCACGTCATATGCGACTTTTGGACCCAGATAGAGATCCGTCGAAGAACTGGAGACTCCATTGACGGACACGTTATTATTGCCTAACGCCAGTTTGAGACCGACTTGAGCGCCCGGCACCAGTTGTGACAGCAGGTAGTCGCCCTCGACCCCATAGAAGTTAAGGTTGGAGTCGAGGTTGAGACCGCCGCTGGGATCATCCTGGCTGTTGATGGAACCGCGGCTAATATGATCGAAGAACAAACCTGCGATGAAGTGGGTGGAGATGCTGGGCAGGATCTTCCTGCCGAGCTGCAACCCGAAGTTAAGGTGAGCCCCCCCGCTGGAGCCGAGTACGCCAGCACCGAGTTGGCCGCCGAAGTAGTTGTTGGCCTGCTGCGTGACTTCCGTCGAGGACGGTATATCCGCGGTGGACTCGATTGACGTCCCGCCCTCGCTCTCCGACTGCGCGAATACCTGCGGCGCGCAAAGAACCAGGGTCATTCCGATCCCGACGGGAGTCAGAAAGCTTTTTGTTTTCATATTGAGACTGGGCATCGAGCGGTTCCTCCGCCCGTACGGAAGCAAGAGGGATTCCCCGCGACGTGGCCGCCCGTAAAGATCGCGCAAAAAGGATGCGGACGGCATTTGCTGCAGCATTGAACTCAGTCCTCCGCTGATCTATTGTCTGAAGCCATGAGGAAAATCTTCAAGAGATCCGCTTCGCTTCTTCTGTTGTCTTTCTGCATGCTCTTTGGATCCGCGCAGGCAGCCGCGCCCCATGGCAACACGGGCCTTGGCATCGTGCTCGGGGATCCCACAGGCATCACCGTCAAGCACTGGATGGATTCGCGCTCCGCGATCGATGGGGGCTTGGCGTACGCGCTGAGCGACTTCGTGCTGATCTACGGCGATTATCTCTATCACTTCAACATCCACCCGGGCGGAGGAGGAAAAGACGCGGAGTTCAAGCGTTTCCTTTCCGATCTCAGGCCCTATATCGGCGTAGGTGGACTCCTACTGGCTTCAACGCGCGCCACACGCACGCAAAAAGCCCTTTACGTCGACACCACGGGCACGTCGTCCTCGCTTGGGCTTGGACTTCGTATTCCCCTGGGACTCGAATGGATTCCTTCCGGGCCTCCGATCGGGGTATTTCTCGAGCTTGCGCCGGGGATCGGCATCATTCCGGGGACCTTCGCGATGCTCAACGCTGGGATCGGCGTGCGCTTTTACTTCTAATTCCGGAAGCCGCTTGAAGCTCACTTGATCTGACGGGAGCGATTTTTCAGGCGTAGCGCGCCGGCGCGCTCCCGACGACGCGAGGTTTCCTGCGCCTGAGTGGGCTCGATCCCCGAATAGGCGGCACGCGGACTGCGGATCTCACGCGGGAGCACGACTTTTTCGCGACGCTCTTCGGAAGGTGGCCGTTCGGCTGCTTTCTTTTCGGTCATAGATAGACCTCCTTTGGGTGGAGCTCAAAAACCGAGTTCCACCCAATGGAGGTTGCAAATCGGAGCGACGATGCCTGAATCGCCCGTCTCGCGAGGGCGCAATCAGTCGGCGTCGAGTTCCAAAATGGCGGGCCCCGAGGAGATCCCCTTAGGGGGAGCTCTAGAAGCGGTCGCGAGGTTTCAGACGCGCTTTGTTCGCGCTGGCGCGCCAGTCGCGCTCAAAAAGATTGCCGAAATAGTTGGCCGCTTGGAGGCTGTTGATCGCCACCGCGGCTTCGCGGTTTCGCGTCACGGAGTTTTCGTTCCAATTGATCGAGCTCACCAATACATGGCGATTGTCCACGATCATTCCCTTGTTATGGATGATGGTGACGCCCATGGCCTTGAGATCCGCGATACGTGCCTGGATCGGCAGATGTTCTCGGGCCGCTGTCGCGAGAAGAAGGTCCACCGTCTCACGATTCCGATCCCGCTTGGCCGGGGAGTCCGGGGAAACGCAGGCATCGCTGTCCGGATCCTCGCAAGCCCGAGCGGCGTTGTTGTTTTGGTCAGGCGAAGGCGGCCGGTCGTAAAAGGCGCGTTCGTCATTGAGGAGCACTCGCACCCGAACTCCTCTCCGGGCTGCGGCGATCAGGCCTTCCACGAGAGGCGAAGCGCGACCCAGCGTCTTCCAGTCCGGATGGAGGTTCATCTGCTCGATGTCGAGAGTCCGGGTGGCGCCGCCGAGCACGCCCACCGGATCGGCCGGGGCGATCCCTCCGAGTGCGGCAAAGAACGCGCGATACCCTTTGCGCACAGCCTGTCCGGCCAGCACCGTGACATCGCCAAAGTCCGTGCGGGTGTCGACGCGGAACATCGCGCTGAAATGCTCGCCCAGGTCGCTGTCTTGGATCAGGGCGCTCCAGCCTCGGTTGCCCATGGCACCGGGAACGGGCATACCCGAGGGGGAAAAATTCTCGGACGCGATCCAGAGCGCGCCGCCGTCGACCACCATGTATTTGGCGTGATCGAAACGGTACCGACGTCTGGAACCGTTTTCGGGCGGGTCCATCTGAAAGTAGCGGTCGCCTCCCCCGTTGGTTTCGTTCATCACCTGGACCAGGCGGGACTGGATCCCGCGTCCGGCCGCCGAAAACCCTCCCACCGGATGCCCCTCTTGAAGGATCTCGACTCGGACTCCAGCGCGGATGCGCTCTTCGATGGCGTCAGCGATATTGGGCTCGGTGAGTTCGTAGAGATTGATCAACAGGGAGGTTCG
>CAYXVB010000011.1:0-38885 GCA_964467785.1 uncultured Bacteriovoracaceae bacterium | reverse complement strand
TCCCAGACCTCGGACGACGAGGTGGTCGAAATCTTGACTCGGTATCCACGAGTCATCGATTCGACGATCCAAGTGCAAGCCGGCGTCGAGTTGCCTAGTATCTTGACTGTGCCGCGCGAGCCGCTTGGAGTGGTCATCTTCGCGCATGGGAGCGGAAGCGGGCGCTTTAGTCCGAGAAATCGGAAGATCGCCCAAGTGCTGAACGCGTGCGGGTTCGCGACGCTGCTTTTTGACCTCCTGGCGGAGAACGAAGCGCGTTTCAGGGGCAATGTTTTCGATGTTCCTTTGCTTGCAGGACGGCTGTTGGCGGCCACACGCTGGGTCCGCGAGGTGCGCGAGACCCGAGGGTTACCGATCGGGTACTTCGGAGCCAGCACCGGGGCTGCCGCGGCTCTCAGCGCGGCCGCGGACCCGCAGGCCGAAATCGTCGCGATCGTCTCGCGCGGAGGGCGCGTGGATCTTTCGCCGGCGATTCGCCACGCGTCCCGGCGGGCCATTCCGCCCACGCTGCTTATTGTCGGGGGAGCCGATGACATCGTACTCGAGCTCAACCGATGGGCCATGGCGCGGCTTCCGCACGCGGATCTCAGAATCATCGAAGGCGCCGGCCATCTATTTGAGGAATTCGGGGCGATGGAGCAGGTCAGTCGGCTCGCATCCGAATGGTTTGGCCACTATTTCATGACAAGCCAAGCCCCCACCAGGCATCGGGCCGCCTGAAAATGACTCTTTCTCTTTAGCGGTCGCGGGATCTTTTCAGTTTGGAACTGGAATCGGCGCGCTCCCAAAGCTCTTCGAAGCGATCCCTGTAGCGCTTCACGATCGCTGGATCGGCGAGGTAGAGCTGGTTCTCGTTGTTGGAAAAGGCGGCGCCGTTCGTGAAGTTGAAAGAGCCTGTTTCAATCATCTTGCCGTCCACGATCACGAATTTGTTGTGCATGATCCCGCGCTGTTTGCCCAGTCGCACGTCGGCGCCGGAGGCGACGAGCTTCGGAACCAGCGATTTCTCGGTCATCGCTTGCCTGCGGTCGACGAGGACTCTGACTTTGAGGCCTTTTTTTGCCGCGTCCAGGAAATGATTCGTCATGGGCGCGAGATTGAGATCGTAGATAGCGATATCGAGCGACTTTTCGGCCGACATGACGAACTTGGCAAGCTTGACGTCGCAAGGTTCATCAGGGCTGAAGCAGACCTCGCGGTCCTTGGGAGCTGGGACGAGCAGAGTCTCCACCAGTCCGCGTTCTTTTTTGGCGACTGGGCGGGCGCAAGCGTCGATCGGCGCCAAAACAGCGAACGTCGAGATCGCGGCAAGCAGAAGCGGAATCAGCCGTAAATCAAAGTTTCTGGAGCGCGATCTCAACGAAGAACCCTCCGTCGTCGCTTACGAAGGGGATGACCAACGTTTCGCCCTGGTGCAGGTTGTATACGGAGTGGTCGTGGCCGACGACTACCGTGGGAATGGACATTCGAAATTTGTAGCCCTTCAGATTCAGGGTTTTCTTCATCCCGGCGTAGATGATGTTGGTGAGCTCCCCGACTCCTTGCTTGACGGACTCGTTGATCTCCGTAAATTCCTTGTCGTACAATCGACCGAGCACTTTGCAGATGGTGTTGGCTTCCAGCGTGATGACGAGCGTCGCCTCGACCCGGTCCTGGACCATGCCCAATATTCCCGAGATATCCCCGCGGCTGTTGTAGGCGGCATGGATCGAGTGCTCTCCTGCCTTGACCTTGCAAGCAAAGAGCTCGAGAAACGCAGTCTCCACGGAACGAATCGCGGTGGCGATCAGATCTTCGTCGATGACCAGGTGATGCACAGTTTCAACGCTCATAGAATTATTATAAATCGATTTACCGACAGCTACTACCGTTTTTTGGAGACGCGTCTAAGTCCTCAAAACGAAAGTGACAGGTCCATCATTCGTAAGGGAAACCTTCATGTCCGCCTGGAAAACTCCTCCATAGGTCACGATTCCGGCCTCTCGACTCAGGTCGATTCCCTTTTCGTAGAGCTCCTTGGCGCGGGCCGGTTTTTCGGCAGTCGTGAAGGAGGGGCGCCGGCCGGAGTTGCAGTCCCCCGCCAGGGTGAACTGAGAAACCAGGAGATGCTCTCCCTGGATGTCTTTAAGGGAGAGGTTCATCTTCCCCGCCTGATCTTCGAAGATTCGGAGACCGATGATCTTGTCGACCATCCGTGCCAGTTGTTCCTCGGTGTCGCCGTTTTCGACCCCAAGCAGCGTGAGGATGCCCTTGCCGATGCGGGATACCGCCTCGCCTTCGACGCTGACGGAGGCTTCATGCACTCTTTGGATGACGGCAATCATGGTTTGAGTTCCTTTTCGTGGGAAAAGCGGCTGCGAATGAAGATGAGGTCCCGGTCCGCCTGCGGCACGGGATAACGTTCATAGCCCGCCGCTTTGCAGGCCTTAGCCAGGCGTCTCGCTTCGTGCTTCCAGAATCGGTCGACTGCTTTGAGATGCTCTTCAACATCGCTCTTCTGTCTGCGAGCGCCGGCGTTCTCGAGCAGCGCGAAAACCAGCTTTTCGAGCGCTTCGCGTGTCTCACCTTTCCAGAAACCGCTCCATTGTGGGAGCGTTTCTTCCGGAAGTCGCCTGAACGAAAACACATAGGAACGAGAGCCTGTCCCGCGCGCCTTGCCAGGGACCCGATGCCCGACATACTTCAACAGCTTCATCAGCCCGAAAAAGGCCTCCGATGTGAGGAAGCGCGACCGGTAAGCGCCGTGCCACTCAAAGCCTTCGCATTCCTCGGGTTTCGTAGTGAAGCAAAAGCGTACCGCGCCGTTCTCGGCTTTCATCCCGATCATGGGATAAAGGAACGAAAACGCGCCCTCCACGTTCCATTTGGGTCGATGACTCTGGATTAACCGGGTTTCGAGCAATAGCGCGTCAAGTTCCGTGTCGCAGACATCGAACTCGATGCGGGCGGCATCCGCGACAATGGACTTCATCTTGCGGTGCTTGCGGCAGCGTTTGGCGTTCCGGTATTGGGCGAGCCGGCGACGCAGGTTCTTGGCTTTGCCGACGTAGACCAGTTGGTCTTCCAGGTCGAAAACGCGGTAAACGCCCGGCTTGGCCGGAAGTTCCGAAACAAATTTCGCGCCGAATTTTCGGTCAAACGTCTTGAGCGCCACTTGAGACCTTTCCCTGTGCCTGCTAACACAGTGTCATGGTCGGTGACGACGGACAAGACCCACGCGAAAAAGCACGCTGGCAGGCCCTGGGACGTCTCGGTGTACGCGAGTACAGCGCTGCCGAAATGCGCCAGTACCTCAAGCGCAAGGGGCATGACGAAGCGGTTGCCCGCGAAGTCGTCGAGGCGCTGGTCGCCGAAGGGTCGCTGAGCGAGGTGCGCTTTGCGGGCGCGATCGCGCGCGAGCAGTTCATCCGCGACAAGGGACCGATGAAAGTGGCTCAGCGTTTGCGCGCCAAAGGCGTGGCCCTCCCCATGAACGAGGTTCGCAAGCTTTACGCCGATGCCTCCCAAGACGGCGAGAGGGCGGCGATCGAATCCATTCTCGAGCGACGTTACCCAAACGCGAAGACCGACCCGAACGAGAAGCGCAAGGCCTACGAAGCGCTGATGCGCCGGGGTTTCTCGCCCGAGACGATTTCCCGTTGCCTGGGCATGGCTCTGTACAGAGATTAAACAGTCATCACTGAAAGCTTGCGGAATGCCTGGGCAAAGCATGCCCCCTGTGCAGGGACCCGGCCAGGGAGTACCATTCAAGGATATGGTACGTTTGCGCTTTGTCCGGAACCAGGCCCTCCTCATCCGAGCATTCGCCCTGACGCTGGTAGCGTCGGGAGCGGTCTCATGCGCGCTGGACGCTCCGTCCACGGGGCTCACTATCCGCATCCCCGATCTGCGGGAATCCAGGGTGAACGCATCTTATCTTCAACCGGACCGGAGCTTCATTTCGCCTCGACTTGGCGGCGATCAGAGCTGGTTGTCAGTCCCCAATCCCACGGATTGGCGCGCCTTTAGCTGTTATGGCGTGATGGTTTCGGCTCCAGACATCAATGACGGATACATCTGCAGTAATTTCCAAGGCGGACCGGGGATGCCTTCCAGGCCTGGTCACTTTGGTGGTCTCGTGAGCGCGAGCGGCGGCACCGTACAGATGAAAGTCGCCTCCGGAAGCAATCGCCTCATTCAGCTGATCGGCGTCATGGCCGGCTCTTCGGGCGTCTGCCCCGATCTCGAGGAGATCGGCAGGATGAACAAGCTCGCTGAAGCGACCGGCACGCCGGGAGTGCATGTCGATCTCGGCGACCCGATCGAGTTGGCCAGGACGACCAAGGATATCTTCGCGGATACGACGGTTACACTCGCTCCGACCTATGATCCGGCCAATCCGGCCGTGATGTTCAAATGTAATTCGAACGGGACTGGGACTGGGACCGGAACTGGGAGCGGGTTCGATCCCAATGCCGTCGGTGGCCTTTCGCTCTGGCTGAGCTCGGACGATCTGGCGAGCTTTACGGATGGTAATTCCCTGCCGAGCTGGAACGACCGCTCCAGTAGTGCGCTGCATCCCACTACTGTCGCGGGTACTGTCCGCGTGGCCAAATCCAACGCGTTTACCCAGGGTAACCTTCCGCTGCCCAATGGCAGGCCGGTGGCACATTTCGATCAGGCTTCCTATATGAAGGGCCCGGCCAACAACCCGAATCTGCTCAGTGCTGGCCGGACGGTGATCGTGGTCGCCCTGCCCGCCAATTCCGCAAGTCATCTCGCGATGTATGCGGAGAACGTCTCGTCCTGCTGCATGGGTGGCTCCAACAATTTCATCGGGATGAAATCCAACTCGACCGGCGGTATCGATGGCTGGCTCTATGACTCGGGTGGCGCTCCCGTGATGTCCACTAAGTATTCCGCTCTTCCCGGTGCCTGGCATGTTTACAGCTTGGTCTGGCGGACCAGTGGTGGGTCCCGCGTTGAGCTTTATGTCGACAATGTCCTCGCCGATACCGGACCCATGAACGCCACTCCCGGCGCGTTAGCCGGACACAACGGCGTGTCGATCGGCGCTGACGGAAGTGGCAGTAGCTTCTTTTTGGGCGATATCGCCGAGGTCCTCGTTTACAACAACGAGATCGGCGATAACCAGCGCCGGACGCTCGAGTGCAAGCTTGCCGCAAAATACGGGACCCAGCTCGCCAATTACAACGCAAACTGCCAATACTGAGCGCCATCCTGTGCATGATGGGTGAGAGGTTTTTGTTGCCTTCCTCTCGGGCTCTGATTAGGTTTGGCTTCGAAAGAGGCCCTACCCGCATGAAGCTGCTTGAAGGAAAAAAAGGTCTGATCACCGGAGCGCTCGACGAGTCGTCGATTGCATGGAAGGTCGCGAAAAAGGCCTATGAGAATGGCGCTCAAGTCCTCCTGACCAACGCTCCGGTCGCGCTGCGGCTGGGCTCGATCAAGGAGCTTGCCAAGACCATCGACTCTGACGTCATCCCGGCGGATGCGACGGATGCCGGCGACCTAAAAATCCTGTTTGATGAGGTCGAGAAGCGCTTCGGTAAAATCGACTTCATGCTCCATTCGATCGGCATGTCTCCTAATGTGCGCAAAGACAAGCCCTATACCGACCTCAATTACGACTGGCTGAACAAGACTCTCGATGTCTCGGCCGTCTCCTTCCATAAGATGATGAGCGTCGCGTATAATCGCGATCTGATGAACGAGGGGGGTTCGATCCTAGGCCTGAGCTTCATCGCGGCGCAGCGGACCTTCCCCAAGTATAATGACATGAATGACGCAAAGGCGCTGCTCGAGTCAATTGCTCGCACCTTTGGCTATTATTTTGGAAAAAAGTGCAAAGTCCGCGTCAATACGATCTCGCAGTCCCCGACCGTGACTACCGCAGGAAGCGGGATCGCTGGGTTTGAGGAAATGTTTAATTTCGCGGAAAAGATGTCGCCCCTCGGCAATGCCACCGCCGATGATTGCGCGGATCTTTGCATCGCTTTATTTTCCGATCTCACTCGTCGGGTGACCATGCAGAACATCTACAGCGACGGAGGATTCTCCAGCGTGGGCGCATCGCCCGAAGCGCTCGGCTGCTAACGCTCGTTCGGCCGGGTACGAAAACTGGAACATCACTCCCAATGATGCTGACGACGGATGGAGTCATTTTAGCGGCTGCATTTGCCGGATTGATCGCCGGGGCAACCCACGTCCTTCTGGGTCCGGACCATCTGGCGGCAGTCGCGCCACTTGCGGTCCGGCGCCCGCAGCGTTCTTGGTTGACCGGAGTGCGCTGGGGAGCGGGTCACGCGGCTGGCGTGACTCTGGTCGCGCTCGTTGGATGGCTGTTTCGCGAGACGATATCGATTGACGTGATTTCGGCCCGCAGTGAACGGATCGTCGGAGTGATGTTGATCGGCATCGGGGCCTGGGGCCTGCGTCGAGCCTTTGATTTCAAGGTGCATGTCCATCGTCACGCACATGGTGATTTGCCCGCCCATGATCATATTCACTTCCATTCGCGAGCAGATCACTCCCATGGAGATGGAGCGCATCACGTGCATGGTCACGCCGCCATTGGAGTGGGAGTGCTTCATGGTCTAGCAGGAGGGGCTCACTTTGTCGGAGTGCTCCCGGCGCTGGCCATGCCGACTCGGTTCGCGGCGGCGATCTACATCCTGTCTTTTGGCGCGGGGACGGTACTCGCCATGGGGGCGTTTTCCCAGGCTTTCGGTACGATTGGTCTGCGGGCGCTCGCTTGGGGCGGAGCGAGCGCTTACCGCCGCGTGATGTCCGCTTGCGGCGCTGCCTCGATCGCGATAGGCGTCTATTGGCTATTGATCTGAATCGCTTCCTCGACCGGCCCTGACTCTAGCGGCTCCATCTAAGTCCCACGATTCCGAGGACAATCAAGCCGATGCAGGCAAGTCGAATTGGATCACGGGACTCGCCGAAGAACAGTATGCCAAGAATCACCGTGCCGATCGCCCCGATGCCCGTCCAGACGGAATAGGCGGTGCCTACCGGCAGTGTCTTCATGGCTTGGGAGAGCAAAACGAAACTGACGATCATCCCCGCAATAGTCAGAGCGCTGATCCAAGGCCTCGTCAAACCGTCGGACGCTTTGAGTCCCATTGCCCAACCCACTTCAACCATGCCCGCGATGATCAGAATGAACCAAGAAGACATCGTGAGAAAACATGCAACGAACTGAAGATAAGAACCAGATTTTTCAGCGATTTTTCTGTAAAATTTATCTTCGCTGTCAAACTCATCGACAACTTCAGGGTGTTCACCAGTTGGACAACTGGCTGGATTTTCAGCTGATTCGAGTCCCCTGTGTTTTTGAAGACCCATGCGATGCTTCTTGCAGTTTTTAGATTGCATCAAGTTCTGAAGGGGTACGCGGGAATCCGCTTCGTCGGGGGACGACAATGAAGACTGCCAAGGCTTTTGAAACCACTCAGTACGCGCTCTTTTCAATGGTGATCGGCGCTCTGTTGACGGCATCCTGTTCTCCGCGCGCAACCGCCACCCGCGCGATGTCCACAGTTGAAGGGGGCGCCGATAGTCACGATACATTAGGGAGATCAGTGATCACCTCCACCGGAGGCGCTTACGCAGAAGGCCTGAAGTTTATCAGCACTTATATCGTCAGCTCCTCCGCCGGCCAGGATTTCTTGCCCGAGTTTCAAGGAAAGCTTTCCGCATTCCATGTCCGCGTGGATCAGTTTCCAGGCTATGCTTCACGCCTGAGGGCCCAAGAAGCGATTCTCGATGTCGGCGATCCGCTTTTTGTGATTGGCGGATGGAACAGGCCCGGTTCGTTGAGAACTGACTATAAGGAGCGCGTCCGGGAAATTAAGCGCACGACCGAAGGCTATCGCGACAGGATCCGCGCCTTTTACTTGATCGATGAGCCGACGTCCTGGGGGATTTCCCGGACCGATCTCGAGCTGGCGATAGCGGAGCTGAAGAGCCAGATGCCCGGAATTCCCACGTTCGTCGTCTATGCGCAGGATTGTTTTGATGACTCGAGCGCGCGGGATTCCTATTGTGGTCTCGCCGGTAGGCGTGGGCTGCCAGCAAACGCGGATATGATCGGATTTGACTGGTACCTCGGGACCAATCCCGATCTCGATGCGCAGGAGTTTCAGGAAAAAATCATTAATACTGTCGAGAAACTGAAAAGAATGACCGGCAAGCCGATCGTGCTGATCCCGGATGGGACGGATCAATTTCTCCTCAATTTCCAACCGGCGTTCCGGGACCAGCACATCGAGCGGCGGTGGCGGCTCTTTCATGATTACGCCAAGAGGGAGCCCCAGGTCATCGGCCTCGACAATTATGCCTGGGCAAACCATGACGAGTACCTCAGCGTTTGGGGACGTAGCGTCTATGTCTCCGGTATCCGGCAGTGGCCTGCTTCCAAGGCCACTCTCTTCGCCCTGGCGGCGCCCTATGCTGCTACGGCTGTATTGGCGCCGGAACCAACCTGCTCCATCAGCGCGAAAAATGGATTCTTAAACGCCAACGGATCCGTTGCCGTAGAAGCCGAACTGAGCTGGCAGATCGCGAATGCCCAAAATGCCGATTACACCTGCACCGTGGGATCGACTGCGGTGAGCGGGAGCCTCTCCGGCGCTGAGCTCAATGCGACCAAAAAGTATCGTGAACCCATTTCTTGTCGCTTGACGAGCATCGTGAAGCAGGATGGCCTGAGGGTGGCCCCCGCTTCCTGCGAAGGAGCTGTCGCGATGACGCGCATGCCGACCTGTTCGGTCGTGGCAATGGATGGCGCGTTGTCGGCCAATGGAGCCGAGGTGAGGCAGGCTACTTTATCTTGGCGTGTCGAAAATGCTGATTCTGCGACTTATCAGTGCCAGATGGGAACCTATGTCGAAAAAGGTCAGCTCAGAGGCTCTCAACTTGTCCAGACTAAATCATACGATCAAGCGATCACCTGTTCGATCACCAGGGCGGATCAAGCTGATGGGAGGTCGACCGTTCTCTCAGGGTGTTCGGCAACGGCAACTATGGCCAGGCAGTCGTTGCCAACGCCAACGCCGACTCGGACTCCAACTCCAAATCCAACTCCGACGCCGAGTCCGACACAGGTTGCGGCTCCGACTTGTTCGCTGCGGGCCCAGGACGGAACCATCAATGGCGATGGATCGATTGCACAAGCAGGTCAGCTCAGCTGGCGGATCACCAACGCCGTGAGTGCTGATTACAAATGCACCCAAGGCTCCTATGTCGAGAACAAGACGATCTCTGGCGCTAGCCTGATCTCATCGACGGAATTCCGTGCGACGACCTCTTGCCAGGTGACAAGCATTCTCGGTCTGGATGGCAAGCGTACTGCGCCTCCCTTCTGTGGCGCCCTTGTGACGATGAGGAAGTCTCCGCCTAGGATGAATCTAGTTCCTTGATCGTATTGAGCAAAAGCGCGGTCACGGAACACTAGTCTGAAGTGTCGAGCCGCAGAATTATCGGGAGACAACTCTGCGGCTCAATTTGAATCTACTTAGGAGAGATATAAAGTTTCACGACAAGGATCTTATTATCAATCGTAAAGACGGGAGACGAAAGCGTGATTGAGTTCAAATTCTCAAGCGAGGATGCCAATGCGGTCATAGACGCAGAATTTGCAATTGGACCGTTTGGGTCATTCAAAGCGCCGGCTTTTCCTACTGCTGCACCCAGAGAAACCCGTGGAGGCGCATTTTCGATTTCCTCTAACGCAATCCCCATGTTCCCATAAAATTTTGTTCCTAATTGATCTTGGAATTGGTCCCAGTGCCCAACCCAAGAAATCTTTCCTTCGGGGTTTTGCTGCTTCAATAAGGTGATGAGGATATTGCTGGATTTATCTGACCTTTCAAAGGTGCAATTCGGTGGCGCATCGGGTGCGCCAGGCTTATCGCAGATTTGAAATTCCAAGTGGACTGACAATTCAATATCTTTTTTTTCGTCAGTTTGTGCAAAGGCGACTGAGCTGAATAAGGCTAAAGCAATACAGATCACAGCGCGAAGGTTTGATAGATTGAGCATTCCGATTCCATCCTCATTTTGTTCTGAGAAGACATAGTCAGTCAGTTATTGTGCCAGTAGCGTCTATTGATTTGTCATTGGCAAGGTGACCCATTGTTGGGTCACTCATTGCCCCGAATCTCCACACGTCCACTAGCGGTCGAAATATGCCACAGGAAATTATTTAGATCGAGACCGGAAAATAATTACGGAAGGTTGGCAATTGGACCCAAGCGATGGGGCGTCTTGGTGAGGTGAGCTTTGGGTTTTCTGTAACTGACCCTGTTTTTAGAATCTGTCATGGATGAGTCTGGTCTGCGAGTGCGATTTGCAATGCCCTAAGTCTATTCGTCCAGTCACGCATTTAGCGAAAAGTCGTTCGGATACGCTACGATTCGAATTCAATCGTCATCGTTCCCAAATCGTGGAGGCCTGGAGCAGGAAGTGCCTTCGATCCGCGCGAAAGACGCTGTACAATGTTTTAGGATGCCAAGAAACTTCGCCGGAATTTACAGAACCATCAGTGGGAACACGCTATTTCAATTCGCCGTTCTGTACCTAGCGCTGAACACGGTTTTCAGATTCCAGTTCGATGTCGCGCTCATCCTCTATATCAGCGTCCTGGCCGTCTACTGTTGGCCGGAAAAGCGCATTGGGATCATCGCGACCGCCAGCACTTTGACTTTCCTGCTCTTCGACTTCCAATTTTCCTATTTTCCCCACTACTTGCCGCAGATGAGGGACTACCACAACGCTTTCTACGCCTGGATCAATAAGTCCGGTCGCTACCTCACTGGCTTCGGCAGACTGGAAGCCATCCTGATTCGCGCGCTGGTCTTTGTTCTGATCTTCGGATTAGTCGCGCTTTGCAGCCGGAACAGGCGAATCCGGGCGGCCTTTTCAAGTTCGTGGGTCTGGATCATCGGCTACAGCGCCCTCCTCTTTGTGCTGACCCGCGAAGGGGGTCTGTCCGTCAATACACCAGTGGTGGTAGTGGCGAGCGTCATCGCGCTTGCCCACTTCGTACTCATCTTGCCCTTTGTCCTCAGAAACCTCGGAGAGGCCCGCCCTTCGGCAGGCACGCTCGTCGCCAATATCTCTCCCCCTTGGTCAAGAGGCTTTCTTCGATGCTGGGACGATACATTTTCGTCACAGTCGGACGGTGGCCATTTCGCGAAGCTGCGCGCGAGCGGCGCGCGCTACTTGATCCATCTTTCGATTTGCTATCTCGGTATCGTCAAGTTGCTCGAATGGCTCTACCCAATGTCCCCCAGCCGCGGCCTTGTCGCATCGCTTGATGTAGGCCTTCCCGGGGCCGCCTATCTCGCCGACTCCAGGGCGCAGCTCTGGTTCTCCGCTTTCCTGAATCAACTCGCATTGATTGGATTGCTCCTGACCTGCACGATCGGACCATACGTGGCAATCGCTCGGTATTTCGGGGTTGCTGCAAGCCGCCCAGTATACCGCCCCCTGGGATCCGTCTCCTTTTCCGATTACATGGTGCGGGTCTACCACTATTATAACCGCTTCCTCGTCGAGGAATTCTTCTTTCCGGTGTACGATCGACTACGTTTTCTTCGAGGCGCCTACGGCGTCAGAAAATGGCTGGCCATACTAATCACCGTGGTGATCGGAGGGGGCACCTTCCATCTCATCAAGGATTCATTCGCAATCTTGAATCAGGGACATGCGGCCGTGCTTCGCATGTACGCGGAAGGACTGCTCCCTTATTTGCTCTTGTTGGCGATCGCCAGTTCGATTCCGAGCGCCGCCAGCGCCAGGCGAAGCCGTGTATTCCGGGCCGCCCAGCTTCTCGCGATCATCGCAGCCTATACGGTTTTTCTGGTTTTCACTTACGGCTTCAAACAAAGCCAGGAATCACTCGCATCGCGGATCAACTATCTTCGCCACCTGTTCGGCCTGTAGTGGGCGATGCGCTTTCCCAGATCGGCGGCTTTAGACCGTGCAGTTCCAAAAGGCGATTTCGCAGGATCTTGCCGCTATCGCTGAGCGGGAATCCGGACACCTGGATGACGCGTCGTGGAACTTTATAATCCGCCAGCCTTTCGTCGCAATGGCGGATGACACGTTCGGGATCCAAGGCCGCGCCCGGACGAAGCTTGATGAAGGCGATCACCCGCTCGCCAGCGATCGTCTGGGAGTCCCCGGCCACGATCGCAGTCTCCACCTCCGGCAGAAGCTCGATCGCTTCCTCGATCTCGCGGTACGCGACCTTCTTGCCGCCGATGTTGAGGACCTCTTTTTTTCGCCCCGATATAAATAAGTAGCCGTCTTGGTCCAAGAATCCCAGGTCTCCCGTGTACAGCCAACCGTCCTTCAACGACTCGCGCGTGGCTTCCGGATTGCCCATGTATCCGAGAAACACGGATGCCCCCCGTGTTCGGACCTCTCCGACTTCGCCCGCGCGCATCGGGGATCCCGCTTCGTCGACAACCTGAATCTCCATCCGAGCACAAGCTTTGCCGACCGATCCCGCTCGGTCGAATCTCAAGGAATTCGAGGTGATCACGCCACCTTCGGTCATTCCGTAAGCGAATACCACAGGCACGCCGAACCGACCCTCGAACGCTCGGCGGAACGCAATGGGAAGGGGACCGCCCGCGACCCGCACGACGCGCAGGCTAAGATCCCGCTTTCCGTCATCGATCGAAAAGTTTTGGAGCATTTGAAGCACGGTCGGCACCGAAGTCAGCCACGTGACGCGATGACGCCTCAACAGATCGAGAAAACCCTCGGCCCTGAAGACCGGCGGCATCACGACGCTCGATCCCGTCATCAGAGGCACAATCAGACCGGAGAGCAGCCCGATGTTATGGGCCATCGGAGTGGTACAGATGGTGACGTCATGCTCCGAGACCTCGCACGCGGACACGATGTTCCTTGCCGAATTCAGCAAACTTTCGTGGCTCAGCAATGCGCCTTTACGGTTCCGAGTGCTACCCGATGTGTACAGGAGGACTGCCGCGTCGACCGCGGCGGGCGGCGTCGCCTGAGGCGTCTCCGCGCCCGCGGGGCACGACTCTCCCGCGCCAAAAAGCAGGGTCGTGCCGCAAGCCAGGAAAGGGAGTTCGAGCGGCACGGAAGTGTCCGAGAACGGACTGGAGATATTTGGAATAGCCTCGGCCCTGCATGCAAGGAAACGGGGCGAAGCATGTTTCAGCGACTCCGAAAGCTCTGCGTCTTTCATGCTAATCGGCAGGGGCACTGCCACCATTCCGGCAAGCCAGGTGCCGACGATCAGGACCGAAAGCTCGGGCCCGTTCTCCAGGCACAGCACGACGCGATCACCTGCCGAGGCGCCATTACGAAGCAAGAGGTTGGAAAATGCGAGCGCCGCCTGCCGAAACTCGTCGTAGGTGAGCGCGACTCCCGAGACAGGATCGATCACGAAACGCTTATTCCCGGCAGACTTCGCAGCCCCCTCGATGAGATTCCATAAGGTCTCTTCAGGCCAGAGCTTCAATCCTGCATCCCCCATTTGCGCACGGTGACCCGCTCGATCTGCGCGAAAACCACGCTCTCCATGAGAAATCCGACCAGCGAAATAGCCAAAAGTCCGGCAAATACCATCGGGATGTCCAGATAGTTCTTATGCGTATAGATGAACCAGCCAATGCCGCCCGAACCCGACGACACTCCGAACACCAGCTCGGCCGCGATCAAAGTCCGCCAGGCAAAAGACCAACCGACCTTGAGCCCCGTAAGTATCTGGGGCAGGGCAGCAGGAACCAGAACCAGAAAGAAATAGCGGTGCCCTCGCAGCCCATAATTTCTCCCGACCATCCGGAGTATAACCGAAACCGACCTGATGCCGGAGTGGGTGTTCAAAGCGATGGTCCAGAGTACCGAATGCGCCACGACAAACGCGATGCTCCGGGTGCCGACTCCGAACCAGATCAAAGCCAGAGGAAGAAGCGTGATCGCTGGAAGGGGATTAAAAACGGAGGTGAGGACCCGCAGCAGCGCCTCACCGACCCGGGACGATACCGCGAAGGCGACGAGAATTCCCGCGCCGATGAGGCCCGCCAAGTAACCGACGATCAGAATCATCAGGGAATTGAGCATCCGGCTGGGTAACTCGCCGCTGATCACTCCGCGGGCAAAGGCTTCAAGCGTCTCCAACAAACCTGGAAACAAGAGCGGGCTGTTGATAGCCCTAGCCGCGACCTCCCACCCTGCGAGAAGCAGCAAAACCACCCATACCGTGCGGTACCCTCGAGTCGACGTCTCAGACATGGGCCGGCGGCTCCCCCATCTCGCTGAAGATGAGCTTTTTTATGATCGCCGAGAGACTCTCTCCCGTCACGGGATCGATGCGGTCCGTACCCGTACAATCGAATGTGGCTCGGATGCGACCCGGGTGCGGGGACAGGACCAGGATCCGGCTACCGAGGAAAATGGCTTCTTCGATGGAATGGGTCACAAAAATGAGCGTGAACCGCAGCTCTTCCCAGAGAGCGCGTAGCTCCATTTGAAGACTCTCACGGGTAAAGGCATCGAGCGCGGCAAACGGCTCATCCATGATGAGTGTATCGGGTTGGAGCGCGAGCGCACGCGCCACCGCGGCCCGCTGCCGCATCCCGATCGACAAGGTGTGCGGAAACGAATCGCTAAAGCCCGCAAGACCGACTTTTTGCAGCCAGTGGTCAGCTGCGCGGCGCGCCCCATCGCCCCGTGAGCGCCCGCTGGCCTCAAGCGCGAACACGATGTTCTGTTTGACGGTCTTCCACGGAAAGAGCTGCTCGGTTTCCTGAAAAACGAGGATCCGATCCGAAGACGGACCCGTCACAACGCGAGATCCGAATTTAACCGACCCCTCAGCGGGGGCGAGATAACCCGCCACCGCTTTGAGTATGCTAGACTTACCGCATCCGGATGGGCCGAGAATGATGAGGCGCTCCGAAGGAAACACCTCAAAATTGATTCCTTGCGCCGCCACTGCCCCCATTGGGCCGCCGTACCGGAGCGTGACATCTTTGGCCTCGATCAAAGGCCCCATCAGCTCCCTCCGAGCTCATGGATCTCGGGGAAGTAGAGGTCCTTCCAATTGGCGGGCTTGTTCTTGATCCGGCCCGTGCGATGTAAAAATTCGACCAGCGGAAATGTATTTTCCGGTTGGATCTTGTGCACGACCTTAGGATTCTTGAGAATTGAGACCAGGTCCTCCAGCTTGAGCTTCTCCCGCGTTTGCTCCAAGTAGATCCGCGCTGCCTTTTCCTTGTCGCGATTGATCAGGTCAGCGGCATCCTTGAGGGCCGCAAGCACGACTTTGTAGACTTTCGGATTTCCATCATGAAAGGACTTCTTGGCGAACATGACGGTCGATGAAAAGGAACCAAGAACATCCTGGCTGCCCAGTACTTTATGAAAACCTTTTTTCGAAAGCTCAATCTGGTCATAGGGGGCGCCGCTGAAGTGAGCGGTCACCTCGCCCTTTCCCGATAGCATCGCCATCATCGCATCCGGATGGGGCATGGAAATCATCAGTGGATCCAAGCGAGTGTAGGCAGCCGCGCCCCATTCCTTTTCCGCAGCCATCTGCAATAGGATCGCCTGGATTCCCGTGCCCAACCCCTGCATGGCGATGCGATCCTTGGGGGTGAAATCGCGGATGGACTTCACTTCGGAATTCCGGGAGACCAGCGTAAGCGGGGTCCAACCCACTGCCGCCACCCCATGCACATCCCCCTTGCCACCTTTGGTCTTGTCCCAAACCAAAGCCAAGGAAGGAGCGCCGGCCACGACAAAGTCGGCGGCATCCGACAGCAGCGCATCGATCACGGCGGGCGCGCCCACCGCCTGGCTCCATTTGACCTTGAGCTGTGGCATACCAGCCGAGGCGGCGTGCTTCTCGATCAATTTTTCGTGTTCCATCACCATGAGCGGCAGGAAGTTGAATCCGGACTGACGGTCCAATCGGACCTCAGTTACCTCAGCCTTGGCGATTTCGGGCGAGCTGACGCCGAATAAGGCCATCATGAGGAGCAATACAGTACTGGGAATCATTCGGTCAGCGCGGGTTCTTCGTCTCATCTGGTCCTCATTCAGTTATTCGTTGGGATTCGGTGGATTGGGATTAAAGGCAAAGCTTGAGTTCTGTTCAGTAAGGATATTGCCGTTGATGACGCTCGCAGCGTCTGAAAGAAGGAAAGCAACCCATGAAGCCAGTACCGGCCCTGACCGCAGTCCATTGACGGTCACGCCCGAAGCACCGACTTCGCCCGCGAGGCTGCGCACGAGAGTCTCCAGCGCGGACATGGAGGCGGCGTAGGCGGAGCTTGAACGGCGCCGAGATTCCGCGCCCGATCCGATCACGATGACCCGTCCGCGTCGGTTCCTAACGAGGTCGGGCACGAACTCAGAAGACAGGTTCACTGCGGAAAAAAAATGGCGCTCCATGCACTCTTCAAAACTTTTTCGACTTTCCTGAAGGAATGGCGCCCCTTCATCCGACTCGCTCACATGCACGATTGCGTACAATCGATCCAGCGCACCGGACGCCTTGAGGCGACCGCGCAGCTCTTGCGCGCTCCCGGGTTCGGATAAATCCGCCATTTCGAACATGAGAGCCCCTGTGGCTCCGCTCGACCGCAACTCCTCGATCGCCTGTCGTTGCTGATCTCGGCCCCGCTCGGGATCCGGGTCTCGGGAAGACGAAACGAGAATCAAGTCATGTTCGGAAGCGAGTCTCCGAGCGCAAACCAGGCCAAGCCCGCTGCAGCCGTTCGTGACCAGCACAAGGCGGTCAGATGCCGACTTTTCCGATGATGATGCTGGCGTTGTGGCCTCCGAATCCGATCGCATTGCATATAATGTATTCCAGATCCGCGGAAATTCCACTCTTCATTATTAGTTTCAACCTGAATTCAGGATCGATCTCCGTCACGGTCGGAACCGGAAAGATCCGTCCGCGCTTCAGCATCTGGATGCACGCGACCAGCTCTACGATACCAGAGGCCTCCGTGCTATGCCCAAGCTGCGACTTGAGCGCGGTCACGGGCAACGAAGGCAGTCGCTCTTCGAATACCTCACGCAAGGCGCGGTGCTCGAGTTGGTCGTTCAGAAACGTGCCGGTACCATGCGCCTTGACGAGTGAGATCCTCGCTCGATCAAGACCCGCATCCTCGATGGACTGGCGAATCGCCCGCGCGACCTGCGCCCCATCTTCGCGACCGTCCGTGAGACGCCACGCGTCGGATGTGTGGCCATGCCCAAAAATTTCCGCCTCGGGCTCTTGTGTCGAGATTTCGTTGGACTCAAGAAGGCAAAGTCCGGCGCCGCCCGCGCAGACCATGCCGCCGCGATTTGCCCCGAAGGGTCGACAAGCTGCCACATCGTCTTCGAGCGCGAGCACGCCAAGCGCCCCCATCTCAACGAGCCGTGCGGTGTCGACAAGATCGATGCAACAGACTACTGCCCGCTTCCAGTCGCCCTGACGAATCCGCCGAAAGGCGAGGCCCAGTCCAGAAATTCCGCTCGAGCAGATTGTGGAGAAGTGGAGCACCTCCGCGTCGGCCTTGAGCCTGTACCCCTGCGCCATGGCGCGCTTTCGAATCTCGTCCTTCAAGCCGGACCCTTGAGAGTCGGGTTCTCGCCTAAGAAAGCCGGGAAGGGCATCGATCAGCTCGTCGTACTTGTAGAGATGGGTGGCCAGCACAATGGCGTCGAGCTCGAGGGGCGACTCCCTCCTGATCTGGGAGAAAAGTGCGGAGAGAACGGCTAAAAACTTCGGGCCGTCCTTTCGCAGCTCCCATCTCGTGTCAAAGGAGGTCACGCCGACCACGCGGGGTCCGGCCGCACCAGGATCCGACACCGAGCTTCCGGCTGGCAGGTCAGCGATCCTCCGGATCCCGATCTCGCCGGAGTCAAGCCGGTTTCCCATCGAAACCGGATCATCGCCCAGCGGCGAGATCACGGCCGAGCGCTGGATGTAGACTCTATTTTTTCGCATTCTGCAGGTAGTTGATCAGGTCCTGCGCCGTCAGCTGGTCGAAGCGCCTGCCACCACTTTTGTGCATCTGCTCCAGCAAGAGCGGAATGCGCACTTCGATCCCGACGCGGCGCTCGATCTCATGCAGGAAGTCGATAACGTCGATGGATTCCATCCCGACGTCTCCAATCATTTTGTGCTGGGCCGAAACCTCGAACTTCTTTCCGAGAATCGCTTCGACCGAGTCGCTGATGGCTTTCAGGTAGTCTTCATTTCGCACGTTGGCTCCTCTTCACCCAGCCTGATGATATCCCACATGGGACCAAAGGTCACTTCGGAGGTCCTGGACCCTAGTCCGCCCATCTGGTCGCCGCGCGCAGGGCCGGGTCCAAGCAGCAGGGAAACCGCCGATTCCGCGAGCGTCGCCCCTGCCGGAATCGCCCCGAAATGGCTGACTGCCGAGAGATTCTCCAGGGACAAGACGGCGGTCAACAGTGCCAGATCCACCTGACGGTCAGCCAGATCGCTTTCGATCAGTTTGATTACGTCGCCTGGTGAAGTCATCAGGGAAATGAAGTTGAAGCCCAGCCCCGTGACTCCGAGCTCGATGGCCAATTGGGCGTCCAGCAACCCCGGACTGAACAGCAGCTTGTTTCGGAACGAGATCCTCGAGGCGGCTTCCGTTAGGCTTTCCCCCGAGCGCCAAAAGAGCGGCAATGTATCGATGTCCTCTTCGCCAGCCAGATAGGTGTAAATGCCTACCCGAGCGGGATCGACTTGCGCGATCGCCCCACGGATCGACGGGCTGAGAGTCTCGATCGCAAGCAGGGATGCCCGATTGCATCTACGCCTTTTTCTCTGATCCGAAAACGAAGCGAGCCCGGCGGTATCGATGAACCGGCAAGGAAGCTCTTTTTTCGGGAATCCGATCGCAGGGACATAAAAGCATCCCGCCGTACCGGGCGCGGGCAAGAGCGAGCAGGAATGGAGAACTCTCATCTCAGATCTCACCTCGCAACGCGCGAATCAACCGCGCCTTCTTCGCGCTATATCCTTCGTCGCCATTCGTTTTGGAAATTCCGAACCGAACGAAGGCTTCGTCCAGATCGGAATCCGCTACAGGATGGCGAGCCATCAACCGCGCAAACGCTTCCCGGACCAGTGCGGGCTCCGTGCCCAGTCGAAGTTCGGCCAGATCTCTCAAAAAGAGCCGCTGCTCATCGATCCAGCTGCCTTCCAGGTATTTCTCAAATCCAGCGGGAGAGGGCGCGGCAAGCGCTTGCGCGCGGAGACGGATCAACTCATTGACCCTCTCTCCAGGTTCAGAGATGCCGATGACACCGCCGATATGAAATCCCGTATCCACCGACTGTACGATCGGTACCAGCTGGATCGATCTACTGTTCGAATCGATCAGGATCTGATGGGATGCCCAGGACATCCTCTCGTATAGGGCTTGAGCGCGATACAAGGCGATTTCCGTCAGCTCGGTCAACCCGAGCGAACCGGCGCATCTTGCGAGATCCGAATAGTAACTGAAAATCGGAGCCCGGAGGCGCGAGAAATGCCGGCCAAATCGAGCTTGTTGGACGAAGAGCTTGGAAACTCGCTCGACAAAATCCCGGCCACCGACGCATTCATGGGCTACCGGAACCGCCAGATACTGCAAAAGCTCGCTGGACTTTTGCGCGCAGGAGATCAAGAGCTCTCCGTCCGCGAACTGGCTCTTTCGATCACTGGAGAGCGAGGTCAAAGCGTCAGTGACCGCCCCAAGGCATTGAGCCGCCGATCCGGCTTCCGATCCCTGATCCGGCACAAGACGCCAGCCCTCTGCCGCGGAAGGCGCTCCAGGCAAAAGATTTGAGAAACAGCCTTGTCCCGCTTCCGAACAGACAACTTCCATGCGCCCTAGCGCGCTGACGACGAAACGACGAGAAGGGTAAGCAATGCCCTCCGCGCTCTGGATACCCAAGCGGCGTCCATCGAAATGAAATTCCTGCAGCGTACTCGGATCCGAAAAATTCGAAGACTCGGACGTAGTGGCTTCCAAAGGTCTGCTCGTCGCCCAACCGACCACCTTAAGATAGATGCCGCCGGCCAATGAATCCGCGACATCTGACCGAAAGCGTGGGTCCAAGGTCGCTTGGATCGAAGCAAAGAGTCCAAAGAGAAGCGTGAATCCGACAAACCCCACTTGAGCGCGCCGACTAGCGGGCACTACGCCATTCCTCTTCGAGCGCTTTCGCGATCAGATCCGCCGCCTTCTCCACTCCTGCTTTGCTCAAATCGATATGATTGGCCTGAAAATATTCCGCGCTTCCCAGAGATTCGGTCAAATCGAGCACATGGCCGGTAGCGCAGACTGACAACATCGAAAGATGGGCCTTCAGGACCCGACTCGAATGTTCCGGGCCGGTGGGGACCAGGACGAACTTCATGGAAGTTCCGCTTCCATTAAAAAATTTCTCTACCTTTCGGATCGCCTTACACGGATCAAATCCGGAAATTCGGCTGCCAAGCCGCTCGGCCCAGATATAGCTGATCACGCTTTTGTGGACGAGGCTCCCAGGCGCCACTCCACCGAACAGGCTAGAGGCGAGGGCGAGTATCCCGTCCTTTTGATTGAGGACTTCGCGGTTGAACCTGACTGGCACGCCGGTCTCGTCTCGACTGGTCGCGACCTGGTCCAGGTACAGATCCTGCCGCACGTCCTCCTCACCGAGGATCCACAGGATATGTCGAGGTTTGAGTTTCGGGGCCAGGCGCACCGTGCGGTTTCCGATGACCGTCGTGCCGCCGAGGCTCTTGCCGATGTTGATGAACTGAAGTCCGACCGAGGCGGCGAGCTTGGCTTCGAGCAGGTGAGACAGGGTGCTTTCCGCGGGCAACGCCATGCCTTCGACCACGTTGGAGCCGAGCACGAGCACCTGCCCCTCCTTGATTTCAGCCATCGGCCTTTCCCTAAGGCTCTCCTCGTTGAACTTGTAAGTGATCTCCCCGTTCTGCGACTGCTCTGTCATGCTGCAACCGGGGTCAGGATACGAAACGGCCTGCGGTCCCTTGAAGCAAGTGAGATTCGAAAACCTGGATCCTTTCCGATATTCGATCGTCAAATTCCAGATCGACACCGAAAGAATCGCGATGCTCGCACCCAGGAGGACCAACAATGGAATGATGATTTTTTTCATGCGTGCTACTCTTGTCTTTGAATCATATCTGAAAATTTAACTACTGGCGAAGGATGATTCTAAATGTTGAAGGCCCGGGTTGCGCGCGTTTCTTTCGGCTTGCTAACTATCGCGTTTTCGCTCTTCACCGGCGCGGCGGCGGCAGCGGCGGCAGCGGCGGCAGCGGCGGAAGAGCTAGTCAAAGTCGGCTATTCCCCCGTGGTCAGCACGGCCGGAATCTTTGTCGCCCAGGAGCGAGGATACTTCAAGGAACAGGGCCTCGCGGTTGAACTGACGCCCTTTAACTCCTCCAGCGCGCCGATGAACGTGCTCCTGGCCAAAGGGACGCTGGATGTCGGCGCCGGCAACATCACGGCGGGACTCTATAACGCGGACATTGCGGGAGCAGGCATCAAGATCGTGGCCGACAAGGGGCACATCGAGCGTAACCATAGCTATCTTGCCTTGCTGGTCAGATCGGATCACTTCGTCAGCAAGCGCTTTACGACCCTCAAGGATCTCAAGGGCTTCAAGTTCGGTCTTACCGCCCTGGGAGGGGTGTCCCAGGAGATCGCGACCGAGCGCTTTCTCAAAGCCGGAGGACTGTCGCTCTCGGACGTCCAATTAGAAAAGATGTCCTACGCGGAGATGAACGCGGCGTTCAAAAGCAAGACGCTCGATGCCGCGGTTCAGCTCGAGCCCTTTGTCACCCAGGCCGTGATCTCTGGAACCGCCAAGGTAGTCGCGCCACTTTATGATGTCTATCCGGACCAAGTCAGCGCCGCGATCTTCTACTCCGGGGCTTTTGCCGCCCGAAAGGACACGGCGGTACGTTTTCTTGCGGCCTACCTCAAGGGCGTCCGCGATTATCGCGCCGCAATGGCCGGGGGCAAGATCCGCAAAGAGGTCGTAGAGATTCTCAAACGTTACACGTCGATCGAATCCGACGAAGTCTGGGATAAAATGATTCCTGTCGGTCTCGATCCGGACGGGATGATCAACACTGACGCGCTGAAGAGCGATCTCGAGTGGTATGTCGCCAAGGGCTATCTCGCCAAAACCCCCGATCTCGCCAAGATCCTGGACAACTCATTCAGGATCGACGCGCTCAAACTCATCGGGGCGTCTCGGAATGGCAAGTAGCCTGCTTCAGGTCCGTAAGCTCGTCCAAGCCTTCCACGGGCGCCTCGTCCTCGACCACATCGATTTCGAGGTTTCCGCGGGGGAGTTCGTGGCAGTGATCGGACCAAGCGGCTGCGGAAAAACCGTCCTTCTGCGAACGATCGCTGGACTGATACGCCCCAAAGAGGGGACCGTCTGGATCGAAGGCGGAGCCGATGCGTCATCCTCTCCAGTCGGAATCGCCTTCCAAGACGCGGCCCTCATACCTTGGCTCACCGTGCTCGAGAACATCACGCTTTGCGTGCCGTCGACTGTAGGAAATCGGCAGCGAAAGAGGGAACTCGCGAGAGGCCTGCTTGCGGAAACTGGCCTCATTGATTTTGAGAGCCAATATCCTCACGAAATGTCAGGAGGCATGCGTCAAAAGATCAATGTGGTGCGATCCTTTGCAAGCGACGCCCGTCTCCTCCTGATGGACGAGCCATTTGTCTCGCTGGATTTCCTTCAAAGAAGGCGACTCCAAGTCTTTACTCGCGACTTTTGCGCCAGCAAAGGCAAGACCGTTATTTTCGTGACCCATGACCTCGACGAAGCCTTGCGCCTCGCCGACCGGATCCTCGTCATCTCAGCGCTTCCGGGCCGGATCTTGAATGACTTCAGGACAAGCCCCGGCCACGCCTCGGAACCCCAGCGTACGCTGAAATTGGAGATCGAGCGTCTCCTCTTCAACGAAATGGAGCGCCCGCATGCGCCGGCTGGCTGAGCTGCTCACTCCTCCGTTGGTGCTGCTGGCGATTTGGGAGCTGACGAGCAGGTCACAGTGGATCGATCCAACCTTTTTTCCTGCGCCGTCGACGATCGTCGCGCGCCTCATGGAACTGATCGCGTTTGATCCGCGCTTTCGGCGGCATCTTCTGGACAGTGGCCATCGCCTGCTCGTCGGCTTCCTGGTCGCGACACCAGCGGCGGTGACACTGGGCATACTCTCCGAGCTCAATCCATATGTCGGAAAGCTGCTCAAACCGCTCGTCGGTCTGACCTATCCACTCCCTAAGCTAGCGCTCTTTCCGCTGCTGCTAGTCATCTTCGGTGTGGGCGACAGCTCCAAGATCGCCTTGATCGCGATCGGAATCTTCTTTCTCGTGCTGATCAACACGGCCAACGGCGTCCGCGGCGTGATCCGCTCCGGATTGCTGGACATCACCCGCGTCTATCGGGTTGCTCGGCATACGGTCATCTTTCAGGTGATCGTGAAGGGGGCCGTGCCCGACATCCTTTTGGGGCTCAAAGCGGGAATCGGTTATGGCCTGGTAATGGTGGTGGCCTCCGAGTACACGGTCAGCAGCACGGGCGTCGGGGTCTTCATCTGGAACGCCTGGGACCAATTCAAGATCGTCGACATTTACTGCGGGATATTCATCATCTCATTGATTGGATTGACGATTTCTGAGATTTTTGACAGTGTCGAACACCGCCTTGCCTGGAAAAAACGAGTTGATCAACTGTTTTCATAATGTTATTATATTTAAATAATTGAAATGCTTGAACCTTTCGAAAGGGGCTGCTCCGTGAGAAACAAATACCTCGGAATGTTCGTACTCCTGGGCTCCATGAGCACGTTGTTCGCCACCTCTGCGCGCGCGGACGGAGAGCAGAAGGCCCCGGAAACAAAAAAGAAAATCCGCTGGGTACTCGCCCACGAACCCGTGGATGTCTTCCGGCGCGCCGCTGGCGCCTTTTCCGAACAGCTCAGCAAAGCCTCTCAGGGCAAGCTCGAGGTCGAAGTTCTGACCGTGAACGAATATTCCGGCAAGTACGGTGGCGGAACCTTCCGGCAAGAGGATGTCATCGCCTACGTCAGCGACGGCCGCATTGAAATGAGCCAGAGTTACGTGAGCGACCTGGGCCGCTACAACAAGGATATGCTCGCGCTCGAGCTGCCCTACATCTTTAAGAGCCATGACCACGCTAAAAAGGTCCTGGAAGGCGAAGTCGGCGGCCAACTGCTTGCCGGACTTTCAACGGGCAACCTGAAGGGACTCGCGTTCACCTATAGCGGTGGATACCGGATCCTGCCGGCCACCAAACCCGTCAGGAAGCTGGAGGACTTCAAAGGCCTGAGAATCCGCACTTCCAACAATCCCGTGGCAATGGATACGCTGCGCGCGCTCGGAGCCCAACCGGTTCCGATGAGTCTCAACGATGTCCCCCAGGCGTTCCAGAACGGTAAAATCGACGCGGCGGAGTCCACTTACGTTCGCTTTTACTCCATGAAACAGAATCGGCCCGGCACGGTCGTCAACGACACCCAGCATAGCCTCTTCCTCACCTCGATCGTCTTGAACAAGACTTTCTGGAACGGCCTGACCCCCGCTGAGCAGGACATGGTCAGGGACGCTGCCCTTGTCGCGGCCCGCACCGAACGCCAGGAGTCGATCGACGACATCGCCATCACGCGCGGCCGCTGTGAAAAGGAAGGAATTCAGGTCGTGGACCTCCCTGAATCGGAGAAAGCCCGAATCCGCCAAGCCACCGCACCGCTCTTGCTGAAATACGAAAAGCGTTTCAGCGCGGGCCTGATCAACAAGCTCCAAGCGGAATAACGCGCTCAGCCTGAGGTCAACGCTCCAACAGTCGCGAGAATCAGCTTTTTGGTCCGACGCCCGATCCCTTCGTCGTAATCGACCAGACGTTCGATTCGCGCAAGGCTGCTCGCCGTGACTTGCCTGCGAGCAACCTCTCGCGGCAGGGCCGAATGGACCACCAGCTCATGGTAGGGAGAAAGCGCCTCGATCCGCGCCCCGGCTGATGACAATTCCGATACCTCAAAGGGCTCGATCCATTGCGCCCCTTTTGAAAGGGCGAAATGCTTGACGTAGCTTTCGGCGATCATGGTCTTGCAATTGAACTCCACGAAACCCCAGCCCCGCAGATCGTGGAGATGCGAAAGATCTTCCCAGCTCACGAAGTCCACCTGGGCCCCAAAGTCCCTCATGATGATCGTCAAGTGCTCTAGAAACCGATCATCCTGATCGACACAGCTGGTGTCGCGCACGGGCATCCACATCAGCCAGCGGATCTTGCGGAACGCCTCGATGCCCCATTTTTCCTGCAATTTTTCGACAAAATCGAGAAAGGGACGGTCCTCGAACCCGAGCGCAAACGCAGGCCTGAGCGGAGCCGCCATGAGGATCCGGTCCGGCGGCGTCTTTCCGGAGCGGGTCTTGCTCCTAACCCTGTAAGTTCCGATCCGGGCCCGCCAAGCGGACGGCACGATCCAGGCCAAATCCTCGGCCACGAGCAGCTTAGGGCAATCCACGCTCGCAGGACAGCTCTCGAAAAAATACTTCAAGGGCAAGAACCCGTCGCGGGCCATCACTTCGCTCCGGAACTTGAGCAACTTCTTCGGAATACCGTCCGAAAGGAAGATCGGACTCGTCTCCGCGTAGAGCGCCTCCGTGGAAGGCCAAAGCACCCTTCTGACATCCGCCGCCTCATAATCCGTGAATTCAAGATGCAGCCGCGAGAAGAGATAATCCATGACCCAACTGATCGGCTGATCGGACGCACCCGTCCGTTTTCCTGACTTGCTCATCCCCGCTGCTCCTCGAAATAGGGACGATAAACTTCCTCGTATAAGGTTCCGGACGAAGGGAAAAAATCAGGATGTGGCCGGCCAATGCTGACTCGATCGCCCAAATGCTTATATCGAGCGTTGAATCCCTGAAACGGCACCGCTGTCCTCTCATAAACCGTCGACAAGCGGCCGGCGACCACATCGATCGAAAAGCTTGCGGCGAAGGCATCACCGCGCATCTTTCTTTGCGCACCCGAAGCGCGCGCCGCCGCCAACGCCGCCTTGAGGGCTTTTTGTACCCCATTTGAAGGGAGCAGTAACCCCTCGAGAGTCAGACTCACGGGTACTTTCTCGCAAGCGACTCCGGCCACGGCAAAACCCGAATAACCGCCCCAGTCCGAAAGAACCGCAGGAAGCCCGCAAGCCAGCGCCTCAGCGGGAGCCATTCCGAAATCCTCGTCATGATAAAGACTCAGGCTCGCAAAGACGTCCGCCGCGCAATAGACCTTTCGCAGCTCCTCGCCCGATAGTGGATCAATGACACGAATCTTGGAACGAACCTTCTCAGGCAGTTCCGAGAGGAGGGAGGAAAATTTCTTAAAAAAATATCCAAGCGGGGCATCCAGCGACATAATGGCGCCGTCGCGGTCGTCAAAGGGACCGACAATCCAAAGGAGCGCGTTACTTTCGCCTTCATTCACGAGCCTGGCGAATTCGCTAACGAGCGCGGTCACGTTTTTTTGCAAACTGATTCGCCCGGTGTAGAGGATCACCTTCGAAGCCGCCGCAACCTTCAGCGCCTTCCGAGCCTCCGACCTCAGCTCCTCGTCGAACGACCAGGCCTTGCAGTCCACCGGAAACGGCAAGCAACTGACTGTCTCTTCGGGAGAGCCGGCCAGGAATCCGCTGACAAGTCTCTGCTGGCGAGGGGATGCGCAAACGAGTCGGAGCGGGACCCCCAACGAATTCTCCCTCTTCCCGAATTCGAGCCAGTGGCGCGCGGCGTAGGTAAAGTCACCGTAGACGTGAAAAGTCCAAGGTTTGTCCGCGACTCCCAGCGACTGCAAGAACGGGCGCATCTTGGCGCGACTCTCATACTGCAAGGAGGATCTTTCCTCCTCGGTGCGATCGACGAGGAGGTTCTTGAACAGCTCGAGCGGATGAGGGACAGTATCGCTCACCACGAATTCGTCCGGCCTGAATTCCTTGATCGCACCGACGAAATCGCGTTGGAACGAGCGATGGTATCGGGGGTTGGTCCCGGATCCGGTGCTCAGTTCGAGAGTGCTTACGACATAGGGTTTTCCCAACCGCTCATACGCGGCCCTCAGATTGCGTCCGATCGTCTGGCAGCTCCACCAGGTATACTTCGAACGCGCTGAAAGGATCAAAAGCCGCTTATTTTTCACACCTTGGATTAATCCAGCAAAAATCCTCAAACGCAATCCCAAAGTGAAATCCGGATCCGCGATTGCTAGATCGCGCCTTCCAATGTGTTAAGGTTATGCCCACATGGCGAACGAATTTTCCGAGACTACGCCGCGAGACAACACCTGGGCCCAGGAGTGCGTGACGGAAGCCCGTTCAAGATTGGCGTCAACCGCATTTGAGTTCGCGTTGGGAAAGAAGCGGGGTCGCGACTTGCTTCGCTATTGTTACACCGCGACCTATCCTCCGTTGAGCGCCTTGCACGACCGCAAAACCAAAGCTCCGATCAAGTCCCATCCAGGCGGCTGGACCCGGGTCTACGTCCACTTCCCATTCTGCTCGGGACGTTGCTCCTTCTGCCACTTCAACATCTCGCTCGCCCGGGATTCGACGACCTCGGAGTATGTGCGCTGCCTCGAACGCGAGCTAGGGATGATGGTCGACGGTTCGGAGCAGTTCAAGTGCCGTGAAATCTATTTCGGCGGCGGGACCCCCTCCCTCATGTCCGCGACGGAAATCGGTGGACTCATCGCTCGGATCCGGGCCGGCATCGAGGTCGATCCCGCGTGCACGATCACCTTGGAGATGCATCCGGAGACGGTGAACCGGAAATTTTTGGGTGAGCTCTGGGGCCGCGGGGTCAACCGGATCAGCATCGGAGTGCAGGACTTCGACAATTCCGTGCTGAGTGGCACGATTCGGCGTCACTCCAGGGACCAGGCCATGGATGCCATCGCGGCGATTCGGCATTTCCGCTTCGATTTCAATATCGACCTGCTTGCCCCGCTTCCAGGACAGACCGACTCCTCTTGGATTGAGACGCTTCGGACGGCCTTCTCCCTGGATCCGAATTCGGTGACTCTTTACACGACATCCGTCCGCGAAACGATGCCCGTCAAGAAGAAGCTGGCATCCGCCTTGGATCTGAGGAATGAAACGCGCTCCATGTTGATGCATGCGATGGCTCAGGCCGTGGCCGACCGTCATGGATACGAAGAGGCCACCTCGCGCGTGTTCAAGAAGAAAGCAGAGAGCGCTCCGGCGATGATCGCGCGCGAATGCACTACGGAGGCGATCCAGCCGGAGCTCGGAATCGGCTGCGGGGCTTACGGCCTCTTTGGCGGACTTGCGTACCACAACGTTCCCCAAGTGCGGGAATACATGCGGCGGATCAAGGCAGGCGAATCTCCCGCGTTGCGGGCTCGCAAGATCACTTCCACCGAGCTGACCCATCGCGGTGCGGTCATGGCCGTACGCGCAGGCGCGGTGGATCTTGGGATCCTTCGCTGGCTCGCGGGTACAACCGCCTTTGCCCGCCTGGATAAGCGCTTTAATCAGCTGGTAGCTGCCGGCCTTGCATCCAGACAGGGCGACACCCTCTTGCTCAATGAGGAAGGCAGGATTGTGAGCGATGAGCTCTCGACGCTGTTTGTCAGCGCTTCCGTCAGGCGGGAACTCCGCACCAAGCCGGAAGGCAAGGCAAACCGGTTCCTCGAGCACTTAAATCACTTTTACGATCTGGCTTGAGACTTTTCGGCGCTTACTTGTGCCGAGCTTTTGCTCAAAACGTCGAGAAAATCCTTATAACGCAAGACTTCGACTGAAGTTGATCCGCTACCTCGCGCACCACGAACCACGGCGCCCTCGATTCTTTCCAGGATCATTCCGGTCTGCTGAAAAAGAGCGGCGGCCAGGTACCCGAGATGCCAGTCGAAGAGCTGATCACAGGATTCGCTCCACGTCTTCTCGGTCATGAACATGCAGCCGCCGCGACAGGTCATTAGCACCGGGCAGCTGACACATTCATCGCGCAGGCTCCAATGCCGGGAAGTCGTCAAACGCGCCTCTTCAAGACGATCCACTGCGCCGATCCGATGCCCCGACTCGGCCGAAGTGATCTGGCAAGTCAGCACATTGCCGTCGAGATCCACGGCAAGGCGGTCAGCCCGATCCATCCCGCAGCGCTGCCCGAAGACATCGCGATGAACGGGATTGGCGAGCAGTTCCCGGACTTCCTGGATCGGCTCCCAAAGACTACAAGCAAGCAGGCCGTGCACCCCGTCGGCAACAGCGTTTCGGACCAGGCGGGTGCGGATATCGAGTGAAGCGTCGCCGAACAATTTGACGCTCTCGGAGCTGTAGGGAATTCCGATCTCATGCGAGACGCGGACTGCCTCGAACGGGACCTCGAGACGCTCGGCGATATACCGGTGGATCTCGAGCAAATTCGGGCTTTCGCGCGTGATGGTCGCATTGAACGTGATCCGCGATCTCGAATTGAGCCTTCGGAACAGCTCGCGGATCTGCGCCAGAGTCCTCGGATCGGCGAGCACGTCCCGCCCTCGGGTACGGGCGCTGAAAGGCCCGTCATGCGAGATCGTCACATGGATGCCAAGCTGGTCGACCGCGTCGATGATCTCCGGAGTCAACATTGAGCCGTTGGTGAAGAAATGCAGCAGCACCTTGGGATAGCGGGAGCGGAACTCGCGGGCGAGCTCGCTCACCGCGTCCCAGTAGATCAGCGTTTCCCCGCCCCAAAGCTCGACCCTCGTGCCCTCGCCATCACCTTGGGCGCCGCCGCGGTACCATTTGTCGACTCCGACCATGAATTCGCGCGCTTTTCGCAGGCTTTCGTCCACGGCTGCCCGCCCCGGACGGATCTCTCTCTGGCTGCAGTATTCGCAACTCATGTTGCAGCCCAAGCCGACCTGAATCTTGATCACCGCGGGATCGGGCATCTTTAAACCGGGATTGAGAGGACTGACCGCGAAAGCCGGCTCAAGATCGACTGCAACGGGAGCCCCAGGCGCAGCAAAGACCCGACCGCCGTCGTCAGACCAACGCAGCTCGTGATTGACCGGATTGAGCCGGGCGGTCCGGGTTTTACCGGCATCGCGAAGGTGCAGCAAGAACTCCGGCGCATCCAGAATTAGTTTGCGTTCTGAGGGCATGTGCAAGAAAGTATTTCAAGCCTTCGGAAACCTCAACACGCAAGAGCCAGACGACGTTCATGAAAGTGGACAAACGGATACCTCAGTGGAACAACGCCATCATCCTTGAAAAAAAGGCCGATGGAGTCCTGATTGTCTATTCCCGCTCCAGCGGAAGGCTCTTTGAGGTTCACGGCCTCGCCGCGGCTGCTTGCGAGGCGGTCGACGGCACTTCCGACATCGCGACCATTCTTGCGGATCTCTCCCGCGATTTGGATCCTTCGCACGGTGAACGGCTTGCCGAAGACCTCACGGATTTCCTCGAAGAACTAGAGAGCCGGGCCTTGATCCAGTTCACGGCCCGATGACCGCGCAGGAGATCCCTCAGGAAGTCGTCATCGAGGCGGCTCCCGGCTGCAACTTCTCCTGCCCCGGCTGCTTCAATCGCGCCTCCTTCGCCAAAGAGACGCGCGACATCGCCGGAATGGCGTCAACCTTCATCCGCGAAGTGCTCTCTTCAATCCAAGCAGCCGGAATCCCTCAGGTGCGCTTCACCGGAGGCGAAGCCCTGTCCCGCCCGGATATCGTCGAACTCATGGAGCATGCGAAGGGCCTGGGACTCAAGGTCTGGCTCAACACCAACGCGACTCTCGTTAATCCGGCCAACGCCCAACGTATCGCGCGGGTGGTGGATAACGTCCTCGTTCAATTCAATGGATTCGATCCGGAGAGCGACCTGCTCTGGACCCATACTCCCGGATCCTTCGCCCGGAAGCTCAGAGGCGTCTCTCTGTTGCGCGAAGCGGGCATCAAGCTCATTCGCGCCGGAACGGCCCTGACGCCCTTTAACCTGAACAACCTCGAGCTCATTTACAAAGTGATCCGCGCGGCGGACGTCGATGACTGGGAGGTCTATCGGCCGGTGGACCTGGCTCCCGGCGATGCGCCTTTGGACGTTTCGCTACTCGTGAAAAAACTGGCCATGCTGAGCGTCAGCTTCGGAAAGCCCGTTACAGTGGCTAATCCCATGCCGTTCTGCGCGGGAGACATGGAGACGCTCAGGCTTTTCTGTTCCGCTCCGGGCTCAGAAGCAAACCACCTCCGGCTCTTCATCGATCCCAGGGGTTTTGCTAAACCCTCATACTATATCAATGAAAATCTCGGGGATCCGCGCGACATCCTGGCCTGCTGGAATCATCCCTTCATGAAACAGCTGAGAGAGCTGGATATGCTTCCCGGCGAGTGCCGTAAATGCGTCCATCGCCTCGACTGCCGAGGAGGATCGCGATACGCGGCCTATCTTCATTCCGGCAGATACGACGCGCGGGATCCGATGATGAAACTCTAGTACTTGCAGGCACCGCCAGCATGGGCCGCGCCTGAAGCAAAAAGAGTCGAAACCAAACCCATAATTTCCGAGCTGCTCAACTCCCGGACGCCCCCGAAATCGTAATCTTTCGCGGAATCTGCCGACTTACGGGAAGAGTCGCTCTTCGGCTGCTTACCCTGGGATAGCGTCCGTTTACTTTTGTCAGCTTTCTTTTTCGGCATAGTTCAAACGGAAATCTGAATGAGTTTTAAAATTTAAACCTGCTTACTCAGGATAGCATGTGACTATACAGGAAGTAAAGTTATGATAACTATTTGAAATTAAATAAAAACTTGCCCACAAGCCCATCTGCCAACTGCCGTGCTAGCTTGGTCCGCCCCTTAGAATTCAGATGAAATCGGTCAATATAATCTCCCTCGCCGAGAATGGTTCGACCAGAGAGTTCACGAGAAAGATCGATAACGGGTACGTTAGCCTCCCGACCGACTCGGGCAATCGCTTCATTCAGCCGTCGGACCGCGTCCGCCGAGCGCCCGAGAGCGGGAGAATCCGGAAAATAGATCAATACGACTTTCCGGGCCGATCTTTTGAATCCGTTCAGCGCCTCCACCAGCTCCGCGATGGCCGTGGGATCGAACTCAAGAGTCAGAGCGCCGTAGTATTTCTCCTGCACCTTGACGAGGTCACGGATCACTTCCTCGTCTTCGAGAACCCGGATGGCGTCCCGCAAGCGGGCGGAAGTTCCAGGCTGACCAAACTGGAAGTCCCCGCGCCTTGCCGCATCCCACGCGGGTTCCGGATTGAGCTCGGAGCCATACCAGAGCGAGTAAAAAAAACCGTAAACCGCGCGTTCGGAAGGCTTCATGTCAGGCCATAGCCGAAGCTGGTTTGTCAAAAACTCCCAAAGATAATTGGCGACAAAAGTGGGTGAGATGCAGGAGTAGAACGTGCGGCTCATCCAAATAAAAAACGCCCGAAGCGGATCGGAAAATGCGTCTCGGGCGATCATACGCGGAGTATGGAGAGCGGCCGCCGCGTCGCTGAATCGCGACGACGAGCCTGGAAAAGAAATCTCCTCCGCGTGCCTTCGGGTCATATGGAGGGGCGTCAACTTCACTGCCACTAGGTCCAGCCGGGCGCCCTGGCGCTCGAGCGACTCTTCCAGCCGGCGCGCCAGGAACTTCAGCACGACCGGGGGAGTGTTCCTGAATCCCAAGTTGATCGTCCTGGTCTTTAAACCGAGGCGCTGAAATTCCTCGTCGACCAAGACGGGATCGACGCCCACTTCGACATCAGACGATCCAGCGATCACGATCGTCTTGGCATCCCCGGCGCCCGGCAGGTGATCCATGTATTCCATCGCCTGCAGAACTCGGTGGCGCAACCAGCGACCGCTTCGGGGCGCCACGCTTTCCGCCGCATGAAAACAAACGGAAGTCAGCGCGATCGCCCCGGCCACGAGCAGGAGGGAATGGACAAAGATCCTACCTGTGCCGGCCATCAGAACCCCTCATAAAGAAACGCCCTGCCCGGCGTATTGAAGACCATCGCGAAGGTCAGCAATAGCAGCGCGACCGCCCAGCCCAACCATCGCCCGCGAAACAATTCTTTGCGCGAAAGATACAGCTGATCGAGCAAGTGGGGAACGATCAGGGCAACCACGACCAGACCGAGAACCAGCGGAGCATCCGGACGCCTGGAAGCTCCCGACGCGAAGGAGTGCAGGTCCTTCCAGGTCAGCCAGACTTCGTCCAGCCCGGAGGTACGCAGGAATACCCGCCCGAGGAGTATCAGGTAGAAAGTCACCGCGACTTTGAGGACTCTGCTCGCGGACCAACCCGGCCACGCGAATCGCCGAAGCTGGTGAGCCAGCAAGATCAAGGCGGCGTTGAAGATCCCCCAAGCAAAGAAATTCGGCCCAAACCCATGCCACAGACCGATGAACACCAAAGTCACGGTCAGCGCGGCGGCCATTTTCAACGGAGCGGAAATCCGGATCCCAAGGCCTCGACCCCAATTGCCCAGGCAAAGCGGGATGAAGAGATAATCGTGCGCCCAATAACTGAGCGAGATATGCGAGCGCTTCCAGTGCTCAAGCACGGAGGCGGCGAAATAGGGAGTTCGGAAGTTTTCAGGGAGCCGCAGGCCGAGCAATGCCCCGATCCCGAGCGCAATGTCGCTGTATCCCGAAAAGTCGGCGTAATACTGGGCGCCCAGCGCGAGCAATGCGGTCCAGGCCTCGAGGGAGCCCTGCGCCCCTTGGGTTCCGAGCTGGGCGAAATAGTCGTTCACCGGATAGGTGAGCAGATCGGCCGCAGTCTTCTTGGCCAGCCCATTGACGATACGGAAAACCGCTTCGGCGGAACCGCTGTAATCGACGACTTCAGGACCGCGAAGCTGCGGCAAAAGCTGGGGAAGCCGGACGATCGGTCCCGCGGTGAGGTACGCAAAACACCCGATCGAGGAGAGATAGCTTCCAAAGTCGCCCTCCGCGCGATTCGCACCGGACGCGACATCGGCCACGTAAGCGATGAGCTGGAACACGAAAAAGGACGCGCCCATTACGTTCCAGACGGAGGGCAATCGGCTGCCGACCAGGACCGCAAGACAAAGCAGGATCAGGCCGCCCGCCCATCGCCGCCGGACCGCGGAGCCCGGCTGAAGGGATTCGATGTGCAACGCCCCGTAAAAGACGGCCGCGCCCAGCAGCGTGATCGCGACCAGCGTCCAAGGACTGCGGAGACAAAGAAACGCGGCACTGAAGCCGAGGATCCAAAGATGGCTACCGCGCGCCGGCTCCGTGGCAAAACGCCGATAGAGCAGCAGGAACGGCGCGAACGCGAGCCAGAAATAAGGCGAATTCACCGACATCAGGAGGCTCCTGGATCACGGCCCTGGACCGCCATCTTAGCCGCGACCAAGCTCCGGAGCTTTGCGTAGGAATCGACCGGGATGATTTCCGCGCCCCTGAACTTGAGCTCGAAACGATCCTGGATCTTGAGAATCAGCTCGGCATGCCGAAGCGAGTCCCATGCGGGAAAATCCCCGCGCGCGATCCCGCCAATCGGACGATTTCCGTCCAAGTTCATCACCCCGCGGAAGATCCGCTGCAGTTCGGCTTCCCAGTCCATATCAACCTTTCGCCCCGAAGAGTTCCGCGAGCGAACGTCGGTCCACTTTGCCATTGGCAGTCTTGGGCAGCGAAGCCAACCCAAACCAACGGGACGGCACCTTGAACGATGTCAGCCGCTCACGGCACCAGGCTTCGAGATCCTCGAAAGCGGGCGCCTCAGCTCCCAAGTGGAACACCACGGCGGCTCCGACCGTTTCGCCAGAAAGCGGATCCGGCAACCCAAGTACGCAGATCTCCGCGACCACGGGATGCTCCCTCAGAGTTCGCTCGACTTCTTCGGGGGAAATTTTCATGCCCGCCTTGTTGATTAGGGTACCGGTCCTTCCAGTCAGGAAGATGCGCCCTTCCGCATCGATCCTTCCCAGATCCCCGGTGTTGAACCATCCATCCCTGACCATCTGCGAGGTCAGCTCCGGGCGTCCCAAATACTCGAGCATCAGCGACTCCGCTTTGACCCAGACTTCGCCACCTCGAATTTCGAATTCCGCCCCCCAGGACCGGCCCACGCAACCGCTTTCCATCGCGCGCGCGCAGCCTTCCGTGCTCGCGATCCAGCTGGCGACTTCGGTCAGGCCGTAGCAATTGATAACCGCTGCTCCTTGGCCCCACTGTTCGATCGCGGTCCAAAGTGCATCCGGCAACGGCGCCGAGGCGCAGTGAATCCTTTTCAGCGAACCCTTTCGCGGCTGCTCCGCAAAGCGCGTGATCAGGTTCCAGGCCGAGGGGACCGAGCTCATGAACGTGATCCCATGCGCATCCACATAAGAGTCGAGCGCGGCCAGCGTGTTGAAATCGAAAGGTGGGACAATGTGCAGCCTGGCCCCCTGCAGGAGCGGAAAAAGGCAGTTGGCGAGAAGTCCGTGACCAAAGTGGGTCGGCAAAAAACAGAGAGTCCCGACCAGCTCTTCGGCCTTCATGCGGGAGCCCCAAGCCCGGAAGCGGCTCTGCAGCCCGTCGAGTGAATGCAAGATGGCCTTGGGGCGCCCGGAGGTGCCCGATGTCATGAGCAGCAGACGGGCTTCATCAACGCGGACGTCGGAACGCGCCAACGCGGTGATCGCATCACCGGACGAGACAAAGGAGCAGCCGGTCTCGCGGAGCACCGATTCGAGTTCCGGCGCTGGCAAGCTCGGATCAACGGGCGCGGCGCAGCCTTCCGCGGACCAAAGCCCCAGAAGATCGACCAGGAATCGGGGACTATTTCCATGCTTGATGAGAACCCGGTCACCCGGACGCACTCCGGCCGCATGATATTCATCGCGACGACGAAAAATCCGAGCGCGGAGCTCCCGCCCGGCGATAATCTGCCCGGTTGAAGGGTCAACGACGTCTCCCAGTGACTCCAGTTCGATCGGCATGCGGTGTATTCACTATGCCTGAGCCGCATACCCCTGGCAAGCCAGGGAGGCGCGTGCGCACTCAGTTCACAAAGCTGATCTCGTGGTTTCAACCCGCGCCTGTGTCTGCGTCGCGCGTGTCGATCCTGAGCGCGGCGCCGGATGGGTTGAGCTGTCTGATGTTCCTGTCGATGATGAGACAAGAGTCGCCAGTTTGGGTCGGACGGAATTTGGCTTTCAGTGACGCTGTGTCCATTTATTGTAAAAACACTTCAGACTCTCCGACGAAGCTAGCCAGAGAGTTTGAATTGAATCGCCTTCAGAAACAGGTACTCAACTCCACGCAGCTAGCGGTTTTCTCCTTGCGGGAACGGCTCATCTCGCGGCCTGAGATGCGCTCGATGCAGGTCTCCTTGATGGTTTCGTAGCATACCCAACTATTTTTCTGATCCCGACAGCCCCATACATCCATGTCGTTGCTCTTGCCTTCGACGCTTTCCTCGCAATGCCAGTCCTCGGAGGCTGGCGGCGTGTCATCGCAGCCTTCACGTCGTACGTTCAGCTCATACAATGTGCCGACTGTGGACGCATTCCGAGTCTCGACCCGCATCACCGCGCCCTTCTTCGAAGGCTGCATATACAATGACAGGTCACTCGCCAAGGCGGAGGACGAAAGCGCGAGAGCGCAAAACACAAAACAGGAATTGAGATACTTGAAATGAGACATGAGAGCGTTCCTTTCTTGAGGCTCAGTTTTGCTGTGGGCGCGCTGCAACCGACGTGCCGCGTTTTTCGCGCCGTTCTGACACCGGATCGAGCCGTTTCAGCAAAAAACAGAGACATCTTGATCCTGAGCAAAGAACTCAAGGGACAAACTTCGTCGCCGCTGCAGAGTCGTTGGCAACGCTTGCTCGTTGCGTGTATAGCTCCACTCAGGGGGAAACCATGACAGCTGCAAGCTCTTGCTTTCGCGCATTCGTCCTAATTTCTTGTGGAATATTATCCGGGATCGGCACATCCGCGGCCCATGCGGCAAAGATCGAAGTAAAAGACGCCCTCCGTATCGAGCTAGGGATCGACTTCTTCGAAGCGCTATCAAGTGAAGTGCGAAAAAAGGAGTTATCCCAGTCCGAACGGGTTCGAATGGATGACGTCGAAGATGAGAGCGGCGGTGCCAAAGTCCGCGCTAGCGGCATTTCCTACATCATCAACGTTCGAAGCTTTCAGGTCGCCCCTCGCGGCAATACGCTGAACGTCGATTTTTCGATCGGAGACGTCAATCTCCATGTCGACGAGCTCCAGGTTAGGTACAAGCTGCTTCGTACCACCTGCAGGAACATCAACGTCAACATCGCCACCGGTTCCCAAGTCGCCGGAGCGATAGCCCTCCTGCCCGCAGTGGCGGACGACCGACTCCAACTCACCAACGAGTCCATCCAGTTTGTCATTCCGGAATCGGAATACCATGCCGAGCGTCCCGAAAGCTGTTCCGGCGGTCTCCTCAGTGGCGTCATCAAAAACGCGATTGAGCGCCAGCTCACCAAAATGCGGCCCAAGCTGGAGGAGCAGGTTCGCAAACAGCTTGCGGAACTTGCGCCAAAAATCCAAAACAAGCTCAATGACCGTCTCCTCGAAACGGCCAAGCCCCCCGGACACTCCCGGCCCGGCTCCATCGGCGAGGTCAAGCTTTCCGGAATCGGGATCTCTGCCAATACCCTGTTTCTCGAACTCGGCGCGAAGGTTGAAGTTTCCGACGCCGTTGCTTCGGATATTCCGCCCGAAGGCCCCACTCCCAATCTCAATCTCGATCCAACCCGTTTTGCCTGGGTAGGTTTGAACACGCGCCTGATCAATCTCAAGCTCGCCGAGGCCTTTCCAAGGCAGTTCGATTACCAGGAAATTCGGCTCGAAGATAAACCCGAACTCCAGGGCCTGTTTACGCGCGAAAACCTCGCTCCCTACCTTGAGGATCTTCAAACTCTCCAACTAGACAACGAAAATCTGAAAGCCGCTTACCGCATGGACTCACCCCCATCGGTCGAGGTGACCGAACAGGGCGAAATCCTGGTGCACGTTCCGAGGATCGATCTCAAGCTTCAGGTGCTCGAGCGAGGCGAGTGGAAAGACTACTTCTCCTTCCTCATCGACGTAGCGCCCAAGGTCGATTACCGACAGCTTGAGGATCGGGTGGAGTTCGGAGTCGCGGGACTCGACAACGTCCAGATCGATGGGCGGTGGCAAGATGGCTATCCTCGTCGATCAAGCCGGACTAACCTAGCGCAGCTTTCGCAAGAGGTCAGCGCGCTGCTCCAATTCGCCGCGGAGGAAAAAGGAACGTTTTCGTTCCGGGCGCCAGAGTTCAAATTCGAGGATCGGGTGCTCAAGCCGGAGCTGCGTCCACGGCGCCCGTATCTCGGACTCGAAGTCATCGGCACTCGTTGACTTCAGGACCCCAATAGAAAAAGCCCCGGGCCACTCAAGACCCGGGGCTTTCTCAATGATCGGACTCCGCCGCGAACTCAGTAGCGGTAATGGTCAGCCTTGTACGGGCCTTCCATCGAGACGCCGATGTACTTGGCCTGCTCGGGCGTGAGCTGGGTGAGCTGCGCGTTGAGCTTCTTGAGCTGGAGCCGCGCGACTTTCTCATCGAGATGCTTGGGCAGCGTGTACACGCCGACCGGGTACTGAGTGGTCTGCGTGAACAGCTCGATCTGTGCGATCGTCTGATTGGCGAACGACGAGGACATCACATAGCTCGGATGACCGGTACCGCAACCGAGGTTGACGAGGCGACCTTTGGCCAACAAGATGATCCGCTTCTTGTCCGGGAAGATCACATGATCAACCTGGGGCTTGATCTCTTCCCACTTGCATTCCTTCT
>CAYXVB010000010.1:16087-39237 GCA_964467785.1 uncultured Bacteriovoracaceae bacterium | reverse complement strand
AGGCCCGCGCTACGGAAAGGAAAGGTCGAACAGATCCCCCTCCGCCTCCCGGGCTAAATGACGAGGGCAGTGCGGACCCCAGTGGTCTGGCGCCAGGTGCGGATGCGGCAAATGATCATACGCCACCCTCACCCCCTGGTGCGGCCGACTCGGTCAACGCTGACGATTCGCAATTCGACACCGACGGGCTCGATGAGGAAGGAATTGAAATCACGGCCAAGGAAACCATACTCCTCGATCCGCACCGCAACGCGCTCACATTGGGCTACGGAATGGTGTCTAACGGAAGCACCTACTGGTCCAGTGCCGGGGTACGTTACTCAGTCGTCATGGTGCGAAAGTTTCTGTCCCGGAGTCCAACACTCCAAGACACGCTCTCCATCGAAGGTGGGCTCTACTTCTATAAATTGGATTCAAACAGCGTCATCACTACGATTGGCACAGCGCGGTACAACCTTTGGTCGAGTCCCAACTTTTCGCCGTTCTTTTACGGTGGCCTATTGTTCAACTACGCAACACCGGGAGCAGGCGGTACCGACGCAAGTGCGAACGCCGCGACTGGCATCGGCATCGCGGGCGGCGTAGGCCTGATGATCCAGTTCGCTCCCCAATGGGAGTTCCGGTTCGACCTCGGTATGGATATCCTTGGCGCAGGCCTTATGCTAAGGTTCTAGCCCATGCAAGCGCCGCTGCGCGCAGTAACCATCACTTCCTGGCTTTTTCTGATCCTGATCGCGACGGCGTTGTGTGCCTGCGGGGTAAAGGGGCCCCCGCTTCCGCCGATTTCGTCCACGCCGGAACAGTCCGATCGAATGGATGCGCGTAGTTCCGCGGAAGCCGTGAAAAATCAGCCCAGCCCCCTGCCGAGTCACCAACCATGAGCCATCCCATGGATTTTTTCCAATATAAGAACGGAACTCTCTGCGCGGGAGGCATCCCTGTTTCAGAGATCGCCGATACCGTCGGCACTCCCGTCTATATCTATTCGGCGGAAGCGCTGCTCGCCCCGTTACGCGAGCTGCAAAAAGGACTCGAAGGCACGGATCACGTCGTGTGCTTCGCGGTGAAGTCCAACTCCAATCTCGCCGTCCTCAAGTTACTCGCGGATGCGGGAGCTGGAATGGACCTCGTGTCCGGCGGCGAGCTGTTCCGAGCCGGTCTGGCCGGCGTGGAAGGCAGTAAAGTCGTCTTCTCGGGAGTCGGAAAAACACCGGGCGAAATCACTGCAGCGCTCGAGTTTGGGCAAGATGAGGGCGAAGAGCGGGGAATCTTCTCGTTCAACGTCGAATCCATTGGCGAACTCGAGATGATCAGCGCGGTTGCGAGCCATGCCGGACGAAAGGCGCCGATCGCGCTACGCTTCAATCCCGATGTCAATCCCAAGACGCATCCCTACATTTCAACCGGCCTCAAGAAGAACAAGTTCGGCTTGCAACGCGCGGAGCTGCTCCAGATCGTCAAGGAACTGGATCGTTATCCGGGCGTCGAGCTCAAAGGACTGAGTATCCACATCGGCAGCCAGTTGCTGTCCCTTTCGCCGATAGAGGATTCTTTCAAGCGCGTCCGAGCGCTTATGGCAGACATCGAAAAACACCAGCCCGGCGCCATCCGCTTCATTGACGTAGGCGGGGGTGTCGGCATCACCTATCGCAATGAGAAGACAATCCCGATCGCACGTTACTGCGCGCTGATCCGCAAATACTTTGGGCCAAAAGCCAAAGGTCTCGCGCGCCCGCTGCGGATCCTGCTCGAGCCCGGCCGTTCGATCGCGGGTAACGCCGGCATCCTGGTCACCGAAGTACTCTATCGCAAGGAGCGAAAGGAAAAGGACTTCCTGATCGTCGACGCCGCGATGAACGACCTGGTCCGTCCATCGCTCTATGGCAGCTATCATGAGATCGTCTGCGTGATTAAGCCGCGCGCGGGCAAGACCAAGAAAACCGACGTCGTCGGGCCCGTCTGCGAGTCGGGGGACTGCTTGGCCTCCGACCGGAAACTTCCGACTCGGATCGAGCAAGGAGAGCTGCTCGCTATTCTATCGGCCGGCGCCTACGGATTTACGATGTCCGGTAATTACAACAGCCGCCCCCGCCCGCCGGAAGTACTGGTGCGAAACGGCAAGTTCGAAATCGTGCGCGAACGCGAGACCTATTACGACCTCGTGCGCGGCGAAGACACCGGCGCTTGAACCCGGTCCCCCGACGGCATTGACCCGACTTGAACAAGGAGCAGAAGATCATGCGCGGAGTTTACACGGCACTCATAACGCCCTTCCTCCCGGACGGATCCATCGATTTTCAGGGCTTTGACCGAGTGCTGGAGGACCAACGCGCCGCCGGCGTCGCCGGCGTCATCCCTTGCGGCACCACTGGCGAAACGCCCACCCTTTCCAAAAGCGAAAAAATGAGCCTCATCCAGGCCTGCCTCAAGAAGTTCAAAGGCACTTCGGTCAAAGTGGTCGCGGGAACTGGCTCCTATAGTACCGCCGAGACGATTGAATTCTCCCGGTGGGCCTCTGACCAGGGGGTCGACGGCATTCTGGTTGTGACACCGTATTATAACAAGCCCTCGCAAGCTGGCCTCAAAGCGCACTTTGGCGCGGTAGCAGACGCCGTCCGCTGCGAAGTCATTCTTTACAACGTACCCGGCCGCACGGGGGTAAGCCTGACCGCGCCGACGATCGCGGCCCTTGCCGAACATCCACGTATCCGGACGATCAAGGAGGCTACTGGAAACGTCGCCTTCTCGAGTGAGATCTTCAATGCGCTTGCGCAAGCGGGGCGCTCGATGGACGTGCTCTCGGGCGACGACGCCACCTTCCTCCCGCTGCTCTCGATCGGAGCATCGGGAGTGATCTCGGTCGCAAGCAATCTCTTTCCTCGAGCCATGATCGCGATCCAGGACCGCTTTGAGCAGGGTGATGTGGCGGAGGCCCGCAAGCTTCACGACCGGTATTATCCGCTCTTCCGCGACCTGTTCATCGAGTCCAATCCAGTACCCATCAAACGGGCCATGGCAGTCGTGGGTTTCTGCGGGGATGCGGTCCGAGCCCCACTCGCGCCGCTTGATACGTCGTCACGTGCAGCACTCGACCACACACTAGCCCGATGCGAAATCGGAAAGGGTTCCCGCCTGTGAACAATGCCCCAGCCATCGCCGAAACCACCTTTCCAAATCTTCCACAAAGCGCGGTCCGCATTGGCTTGCTCGGAGCTTCCGGCCGTATGGGACAATGGGTCAAGAAGGTCGTCGCCCGGGAATACCAGGGACGCGCAGCGATCACCGTGACTGCATCCGTGGGCGATCCCCTAGAGCTGCTTCTCAGCTCGGACGTGATCATCGATTTCTCGTCACCTGAAGCGATGTCGATCCTGGCTCGAGGCGCGCTCCGTCTCTCGGAAAGCAGGCTCCCCGCCTTCGTAGTGGGAAGCACCGGCTGGACAGCGGAACAGATGAGCCAACTCGAAGCTCTCGCCAAGAGAACACGAGTCCTCATGGCTTCCAATTTCTCCACCGGTATCGGCCTCCTCAATGAGATGTTGCGCCAATTCGCTCCGGCGCTCCTCAAGCTGGGATATCAGCCCGCCATTGTCGAAACCCACCACAGACACAAAAAAGACGCCCCCAGCGGCACCGCGATCACCCTCGCGCGCGCCGTTAACCCAACTGATCCTTCGCTGGTGCAAACCCTGAGCGTACGCGCCGGAGAAGTCATTGGCGACCATGACGTCTCGTTTTACGGACTCGGTGACACGATCACCCTCCGACACCACGCCAGCGACCGCTCCGTCTTCGCGCGCGGCGCGGTCGCTGCGGCCATTTGGCTTGCCGACAAACCTGTCAACTTCACCGGCGGGGCCATCATCGGCCTCGATGCCTACCTCAAGGAAATCCAGGAGACCCTCAAGGAGCTGCCTCCCTATCTCTTCGCACGGATTGATAAGATCAAACAGGAAGAGCTGAAAAAGGGCCGCAAACTCATCGCGCTTGGCATCGGGGATCCCGACCTTCCGACACCTGACTTCGTCATCGATCGCCTGACCCACGCGGCCAGGAATCCCCTCAACCACCAGTATCCCTCATATTGGGGGATGACGGAGTTCCGCAAGGCGGTAGCCCGATGGTACGACCGCCGTTTCGGAGTAACGCTCAATCCGGAAAACGAAGTTCTTGCCCTCATCGGCTCGAAAGAAGGCATCGCGCACATCCCACTCGCCTTCGTCAATCCAGGCGAGGCGACGCTCGTACCTGATCCGGGCTATCCCGTCTATCACGCGGCGACACTCTTCGCGGGCGGCATTCCGAGGCATTTCGCGCTCAAGGAGGAAAACGGCTTCCTCCCCGACTTCAACGATCTTGAGCGCCTAGTAAAGGACGGCCCAAAAGCCCGCCTGCTCTTCCTCAACTACCCCAACAACCCGACTTCAGCTTCAGCGACGCTCGAATTCTTCGCGGAAGTCGTTAAATTCGCGAAAAAGCACGACCTCATCGTTTGCCACGATAACGCTTACTCCGAGATCTACTTCGACGGAAAGAAGCAACCGAGCTTCCTTCAGGTCCCCGGCGCCAAGGAAATCGGCTGCGAATTCCACAGCCTTTCGAAGACGTACAATATGACGGGCTGGCGCGTAGGCTTCCTCGTGGGCAACGCGAAAATCGTGGAGGGCCTCGCCCAGATCAAGACCAACATCGATTCCGGCGCTTTCAACGCCTGTCAAGAGGCTGGAATCGAGGCCTTGGACAAGGGTGACGGATTCTGCAATGAGCTTCGTTCAATTTACCAGAGACGTCGAGACATCCTCATTCCGGCCTTGCAGGCCATCGGACTTCGCTGCGCCAAGCCCGATGCGACTTTTTATGCATGGGCAAAACTCCCGCGGGACATTAAGTCCGAGGACTTTGTTCTAGATCTGATCCGCACCAAAGGAATCGTATCGACGCCTGGAAACGGCTTCGGATCGGCGGGTGAAGGGTACGTCAGATTCACGCTATGTTCCGACGAAGTGGTGCTAAAACAGGTTGCGGAAACATTGAAGGCGTCGATATAAAGAGCAGCAAGATAAGGGCACATAATTATGAACATATACGCATGTCTCAAACAAGTTCCCGATACTGAAACCAAGATCAAGCTCAATGCGGACTCCTCCGGCATCGATCAGGCCGGTATCAAGTGGATCATGTCCTCCTTCGACGAATTCGCGGTCGAAGAGGCTCTCCGCGTCCGCGAAAAGAATCCTGGCAGCACGGTCACCGTGATCTCCGCCGGGCCCGCACGCTGCGTGGAAGCTCTCCGCACCGCGCTCGCGATGGGCGCTGACAACGCGATTCATGTCGATCTCCCCGAGAACGCGGACAACAACATGGCCGCTAAAGCTTTGGCCGGCGCGCTCAAGAAGGAAGCCAAGGTGGATCTCGTTTTCACCGGCAAGGAAGCGATCGACGACGGCGCGGCTCAGGTGAGCCAACTCATCGCCGAGTACCTGGACGCACCGTCCATTACGGTCGCGCTTGGCGTGGAATACAGCGCCACCTCGGTGAAGGCGAAGCGTGAAGTCGAAGGTGGCGCGATCGAAGTCATCGAAGCTTCGTTGCCTGTTGTCATCGCCGCTCAAAAGGGCATGAACGAGCCCCGTTACGCGAGTCTCCCCAACATCATGAAGGCCAAGAAAAAAGAAGTGAAAGTCCTTAAGGCCGCCGATGTGGGCGTCTCCGAAGCCGACCAGAAGATCCGTTACAAGAACTATCAGCTGCCGCCCCCCAAACAGGCCGGCAAAAAGATCGCGGGCGACCCGGCCACTCAGGCCAAGGAACTCGCGCGTCTCCTCCACGAAGAAGCAAAGGTGGTGTGATCATGGCTAAAGTATTCGTCATCGCGGAACATCGTGACGGTCGTTTGAAGAAATCCACGTTCGAGCTCCTCGGCGCGTCTGCCGCCGCGGGCAACGAAACGCACGCCATCCTCCTCGGAGAAGGCGTTGCCGATATGGCCAAGGAACTCGCTCAATACGGCGCCCAAAAAGTGCATCTCGTCCAGGATGCGGCCCTCAAGCTTTACTCCGCCGAAGCCTACTCCAAAGTCGTGGCTGACGTGGCCAAGTCCGCGGGCGCTGACATCATCCTCGCAAGCCACACTCCCACGGGCCGTGATTTCATGCCTCGCGTAGCGGCTCGTTTGGGTGTCGGTCTCGCAAGCGACTGCACGCAGCTCTCGTTTGATGGAGCCAAGATCAAGGCCCGCCGTCCGGTTTACGCCGGCAAGGCCACGGTCGAAGTCGAATTCCTCGGCACCGGCCCGCAAATGGCCACAGTCCGCGCAAATGCCCTGGGCATGCCCAAGGCGGACGCGTCCAAGACCGCCGAAGTGGTCAACGTCGCTCCGAATCTCGGCGCGCTCAAGTCGAAGGTTGTTGAAGTGGTGAAAGGCGCCAGCGGCCGTCCGGATGTCACCGAAGCATCGATTGTCGTCTCCGGTGGCCGCTCGCTCAAGACGGCCGACAACTTCAAGATGCTCGAGGAGCTCGCTGACGTGCTCGGCGGCGCTGTCGGCGCCTCCCGTGCCGCGGTGGACGCCGGTCTCCGGCCCCATCGGGATCAGGTGGGCCAGACGGGTAAAGTTGTCTCGCCGACGCTCTACATCGCCGCGGGCATCAGTGGCGCCATCCAGCATCTCGCGGGCATGCGCACCTCCAAGGTCATCGTCGCCATCAATACCGACGCCGAGGCTCCGATTTTCCAAGCCGCGGATTACGGCATCGTCGGCGATCTTTTCACAATCGTACCGGCACTGAAGGAAGAGTTTAAAAAGATCAAGGAACACTGATAAAGTGAGGCCATGACTTGGCAAACTTTCGCGTTTCTTCTCGTTGCAGGTATTGCATTCGGTTATTCAGGACATCGGTTTCGAATTCTATATAAGATGTTGAAAGCTCACCAGGGCAAGTCTGATCGGCTCGATCAAATCAGCGAGCGGATCAAGACTTCCCTGGCGAATGTCCTCGGTCAGAAAGCGGTGTTGCGAAAGAATCCCATCGGGATCGCGCACACGATGATCTTCTGGGGCTTTCTGATCATCTCGCTCGGCACTCTCGAGCAATTCATCAGCACGATCTACCAGCCCGCCAGCTTCGAATTCATCGGCGAAAAGCCATACCTGGCCTTCGTCTTCATGCAGGACATCTTCACGATGTCTGTCCTGCTCGGGATCATGTACGCCGCTTATCGCCGCTACATCGTCCGTCCCGAAGGTCTCGGCAAGTCGCACGACGCCAATCTTGTGCTCGCGTTTACGTCCTCGCTGATGATCGCCATCTTCCTGATGAACGCCTTTCACATCCTGGGCACCAACCCCTGGTACGGGAGCGCGATGCCCATCTCAACCCCCATCGCTCAGATGCTGGGCGGCCTGGGCTTCGCTCCAGAGACGAACATCGCGCTTGGCACCTTCTTCAAATGGGTACACATGCTCATCGTGCTTGGCTTCGCGATGTACATCCCGAGCTCCAAGCACCTTCATATCGTGGCTGCCGGGCCCAATACCTTCTTCCGCACCCTCCCCCGCGAGAAGGCGATGACGACCATTGATTTCACCAATGAGAACCTGACCCAGTACGGCGCCGCGAAGGTATCCGATCTTTCGTGGAAGTCCGCCCTGGACTACTATTCTTGCACGGAATGCGGTCGCTGCCAGGATCTCTGTCCCGCGTACAACACCCAGAAGCCCCTTTCTCCCAAGGCGCTTATCCTCGACCTCAAGGAAAACCTGTATCGCAATAAAGCGGCGGTCCTCGCGGGCAAATATGACGAGGTGACTCCGGCAATCGACGAAAACGTCACCGAAGACGTGATCTGGGCCTGTACGAGTTGCCGCGCTTGTGAAGTCGCCTGCCCGGTGTTCATCGAGCACACGGACAAGATCTTCGACATCCGTCGGAACTTAGTGATGATGGAATCCAAGTTCCCGGCCGAAGTCCAAGCCGTGTTCAAAAACATGGAAACCAACGCGAGCCCCTGGGCGTTTTCAGCTTCAGAACGCGCCAACTGGGCCGAAGGAATGTCCATTCCGACCGTGGCCGAATCCGGCAACGACATTGACGTCCTGCTCTGGGTCGGTTGCGCTGGCTCCTATGACGACCGCAACAAAAAGGTGCTGCGCTCTTTTGCCAGCATTCTCAAGAAGGCCGAGATCAAGTTCGCGATCCTCGGCACCGAAGAACAGTGCACCGGTGATGCCGCCCGCCGCATCGGCAACGAGTATCTCTTCCAGACCCTGGCCCAGGCCAACGTCGAGACGCTCAATCGCTACAGCATCAAGCGTATCGTCACGGCCTGCCCGCATTGCTTCAATACCATCAAGAACGAGTACAAGGATTTCGGCGGAAGCTACGAAGTCCTCCATCACTCGCAATTCCTGGCCAAGCTCATCTCCGAAGGCAAGATCAAGCCGACCAAAGCTTTCGACGAGACCGTCACGTTCCACGACAGTTGTTACATGGGGCGTTGGAACGGCGTCTATGCCCAGCCCCGCGATGTGATCCAGGCGCTCCCATCTGCCCGTATTGTCGAGATGAAACAACATCACGATCAAGCAATGTGCTGCGGCGCCGGTGGCGGGCGCATGTGGATGGAAGAGAAGATCGGCAAGCGCGTCAACGTGGCACGCACCGAACAGGCTCTGGCCACCAATGCGGGCGTGATCGCCGCCTCCTGTCCTTTCTGCATGACGATGCTCACTGACGGGGTCAAGGACAAGGAAATGCAGGATAAGGTCAAGGTGATGGACATCGCTGAGATGATCGATCAGGCCATGACCTGAATATTGTCCCTTCTGGCGCCCCTGCCGAAAGGTGGGGGCGCTTTTTTATTTCTCTCCCGTCCGCTATTCGAGCACCAAGATACCGTCAAACGCCCCGGAGATCACTGCACCGTTCTGGCTAAGCGCGCCGGTCGTCGGATTTCTCGCATAAGAAGCGAGACCGCCCCCGATGGAACTGAAAATCACCATTTTCCCGTCCGAAGTGCCGGCCACATCCGAGCCTCCACCCGCGGCAGACGCGAGCGACTGCGCCGCTGAAAGAGTTTTGTCTCCGGCAATTTGAAAGAGCTGCAAGCTGTTAGCGTTCGCACCAAAGACCGAAAGATACAGATGGTTCAAAGTCGGGTCGACCCAGAGATTACCTAAGGGATTCCCGGTTACAATGGACATGAAGGGAATCCCTGGCAGAGCGGAGGCCAAGCTGCCATCACCGGGGACCACCGAATAGACGCCGATGGCGCTTGCCTCGGAAAACGAAACGTAAAGTGTGGTCCCGTCCGCTGAAAACGCCAAATCGTACGGCGCCGATCCTGCCGGCATCGCATAGGGGGAGGAAGGTAGTTGGCCGCTGATCGCGCCAGTCACTCCGATGGAGAGCCCCAGGATCCGATCGTTCGGATTATCATATTCACAACTGATATAGAGCCGAGTTCCGGCGCTGTTCGCCGCCATACGTCCCCAACTGCACGCTCCACCATAGGCAATATTATAGGGTGACCCGGGTAAAGGGGTCAGGCCACCCGTGGTGGCGTTGATGACAAAGCCATGAAGCTCGGAATTTTGTACGTCATTCACATAGAGAAAATGGGATTCACCTTGTTTGACGTGAAGGATGTCCTCCGCGTTCCCCCCCGCAGACATGATGATGCCGACCGTCGCCAATGGCGTCATCGCGCCGGTACTCGGATTGATCGAGACGCCATAGACCGACGAGGTCGGACCCGACATATCGTTCGCATAGGCGTAGTAAACGTTGGCCGCTTTAAAACCTGTAATATAGTGCGGCTTTGTCGCCGTCGAATAGGTGGACACAGGACTCAGAACTCCTGTCGCATCGTCGATCAGATAGGATCGCAGCATTGAATTCGCGAAATCGGAGGCTAAAAGAACCCGCGCCGTACTGAGGGTTGGACTCTCGCTCGAAACCGGAAGTGGGGACGACGCTGGCTCTTGATCCAGCCTGTTGATCTTTACCGCGCATCCCGTCGACGCTACCGCGAAGGAAGCGATCAGAAAATGCAACGCTATGGATCCAAGACGCCGCATAGTTAAATTATCTCACCGATTCCGCAATTTCGAAATACTCTCAAAAATGTTCCCATCCCTGCCTGTCTAAACCGGATTTGCGGCTCAAATTCGTGTTAATCGCCACAATTTACGGTCGCGACGCCGTGATAACGCGAGCCAATCTCAACCTCCCTTATGCCTGAAAATTGTCATCACCTGTCTAAACTTTGGACACCACTACTTGAATTTTTAAAGCACTACCGTTGAGTGGCTTTCCGCAAATGCGCGCCATACATAGGCGCGAATCGCACCTGCGAGTTTTCAACCCATGGCACGCCGCTTGAATACGTGCCGCACGGCAGCGTCCGTACTGCGGAGGTTTAGCAGTCATGACATTGAAGCGAAAATGCAGGTTCATCATTGTCCCAGCCGCGAGCGCCGCGCTCGTTCTCGGCCTCGCGCGTTGCACGCCACTGAATCCCAGCATGGCCAAATCCATGCTTCGACCGTCTTCCGAAGGTGGAGCGCTTACGGTGATCAAGCCAAGCAGTGCAAAAGCGTCGCCTGGATCAACGCAAACTCCCGCGCGGGAGCAGGTCGCGAGCTTTAAGACCCAAGTCGTCGATCGCGCTTCGTTCAACGATCTACGAAGCCGGTACAACTTGATGCGAGAGACCGAGGACCTCCCGTCCGTCCAAATGATCGAGCTCAACCAAGAGCAGCTCGAGGATCTCCGCGAGTTTCGGCAAACTCCGATCGCGATGGGCGACGAAGCCCCCAGCGAGGCGGAAGTAATCGTGAGCATTCAATCCACGCTTCCCAAGCTTACCCGTTCAGAGCTTGCCAATTTTTCGATGGAGCTCAAACATCGAGACAATGGCGCATGGGAACTTGTGATTCCGCGCAATCCCGACTCGGAAAGAGAACGGACCGCCGATACAGTGCTCAAGAACCTGGATAATGTGATGATTAGCGTGCGGGTACAGCAGAAGGAGGCTGCGCCTGACAGTCCAGAGGTGACGGGAACGGAGACTGGAGAACGCGCAAAGACCAAGAAGCCCGTACGCCGTCCTCTCGGACTCGAGCCGCGGATTCATTCCGTGAATGCGATCCGCTCGCTCGAGACCTCGAGGCGATTACTGAGCCTGATCAGTGCTTCCCAGGCTCTTTAGGCGGAAGAAAATCCTTGTGCTGGGTAATGAACCGCTTGAGGGCGGTATTGGTCAGCTCGGATTGACTATGCTTGCTGTAGGTCTCCATTTTGGCGAGATTCTCAGCCACTTCTTTTTCGACCTCGATCGTGATCTTGGCCGTTGCGCCTTTCAATTTATAGTCGTCACGCATACTTGGTAATCCTCCCATGCTTTGCGGATGGCGCTATTCAATCACGCCAGGGACCGGCCGCGCAACAAGTCCTTGACGACGCTGTACATCACGGCCGGGAGCGCCTCAAGTTCATCCACTTCCTTGAGCGTACCGCTCCCTTTTTGCGCAAGTTCCCGGCAAAGCTCCATGCTTGCCCGTTCGCGCCCCATTTTGAGCATGACCAGGTGAGGAAACTTGGGAGCCAAATAGGACGGATCTCGACCCGCCGTGTACTTTCCGTCACTCAAAAGCACGGTGGACGGCGGCCTTCCGTGCCCTCCCGTGGATGCTGCGCGCACCAGCTTGAGCGCCCCCTTAAGACCGTCCTCCAGATGGGTGTAGCCCTGCGCCGGCACGTCTAGGAACCGCTCTACGAGCTGAGCCACAGTCAGGCGCTCATCCGTGCGCTTCAATATCGTGGCGGTATTCTCGAATGCGACGATCCCCACCGGGTCGTCAGGAAACTGCAGCAATACAACCGCGAGCGCTACCGCGGTCAGAGCGAGCTTTTCGCCGGTCATTGAAAGACTTGTATCCACGCTCAAGATCACGGGTTGAGGACGATGCGTCTCGTAGGACATCCACAAGTCGTGGCCCGACAGAGGAAAACGTCCCATCGCAGATCCACCTTTTGCGGCTGCAGCAAGGGCCAGGGGCGCGTTGTCCATGGTCTCGTCCAGATCGAGTTCGGGCGCTGAGGCTTCAGCCGGTAGGTCCGCATAAGGAACCGTTCGCTGAACAACCGGATGCACGACCGATCCGAGTACTTGCCGCGCACGTTCCAATATCGCATCCGCCGAGATGCGCCGCAATTGGCGGGCAAGCTTCTTGAGCGAAGGGCGCGCCTTGAACTCATGGTAGCGGGTCGCAATGTCCCAGGAGCTAGCGCTGGCCAGCTCAACAGCCTCGTCTTGGTCGTCCCAGCTCATACTCCCGCCGAAAGCCTCCGGTGGAAGAAAGATGGGCGCGAGTTTCCGGGACTGCTCCGACGCAGGCCGAGAGAAGATGCTCCTGAACGATTCTGAGGGCGAACGCTCAGCGGGACCTTTCGGAGACTCCGCCTGCTTCAGGTCTTTTTTTTTAAGACTTGCTCGACCCACTCCTTGAGCAAGGATTCGACCTCGGCACGGAGGGAGCGTTCATTGTCAGCTTCGCGCTCAATCTCAATGCGGGTCGGAAGAGCCATCAATACCGCCGCCAGAAAGGCGGCTTCGAACTTGAGTCCCTCGGACATGAGGACGGCTGCAATCTCGGCTACGCTGATGGCCGCGCGGATCGAAGCCCCGCGACGCACACGAGGATGCTCGCGGGTCAAGCGCGCGAGCCTCACGGCGGCCCCAGCGAGATCGCGATGCGCAGCGGATCCAAGCCGGCTACTCACAATGGAAATCTCGTCTTGCTCGCTCTGATAATCGAGAATGACAAGCTCAAAGCGATCCAGGATCGCCTCGCTCAGATGCGAAGTCGCGACAAACTCCTTTGGATTCTGAGTGGCTATCACCTTGAAGCCCGGCTTTGCATGGACCACGCCGAGCCTCGGAACGACGATCATGCGCTCGTCAACTGCGGGCAGCAATACGTTCTGCACGCCTTCGGGCAAACGGTTGAGCTCATTGATGAACAACACGCCGCCCTTAAGCATCGCTTCGACGAGCGGCCCGGGAACGAACGAATCCTTTCCATAGCCTTTCTTGATGACCATGGGTGGATCGAACCATCCGGCGAGCTTTTGCTCGGAATAGCGGTTATCCCCGTCAACCCGAAAAACCTCCGCCTTGAACTCGCGGGTCACCGCAAGCGCAAGGTGGGTCTTGCCCACTCCGACTGGCCCCTCGATCAACACGTTTCGCCCCGCCTTTAAGCAAGCGCGAATCTGCTGAAGCTCCGCTTCGCGTCCGATTAGCTCTGGCGATTTAGGCGTCGTCCGGGACTTCGTGGCCATTTATTTCTTTTTTCCTTTGCCGGAGCGCTTGGCTGTCGTTCTCTTTTTCGCGCTCTTTTTTGTCGCGGCTTTCTTTTCGCCCAGATGTTCCGACCGGTTGCGCCGGAGCCACTCTTCGACAACGTAACTGGCCACATCCGAGGGCTTAGTGCCGACGCCGAAACCGGCGTCAAAACCGCATTCCAACGCCAAAGGATGCGTCACCCGCGGGCCACCGGCAACAAAAATGAGTTTCTCACGAAGTCCCAACTTATCCGCGCGCGCCATGACTTCCTTGAGATCTTTGACGTGGATGCTGTGCTGCGTGACGACCTTGGACACGAGTACGGCATCCGCGTCAGCTTCGACCGCCTTTTTCAACAGCTCCTCAGGGGGAACCTGCGCGCCAAGATTGCGCGCGTCGATCCACTGATATCGCTCTAGGCCATAATCGCCGGCAAAACCCTTCATATTGATGATCGCGTCGATGCCCACCGTATGGGCATCAAAACCCGTGCATGCCCCAAGAATGACGAGCTTGCGGCCGATCTGGGTCTTGATGATCTCGTCAATCTCATCGCGCGAGCGCTTCTTGGATTCGACTTTAAGTACCTTGATCGCGGTGAAATCGACGGTGTGCTTTAGATTCCCGTAAATCACGAAGAAGGCGAACCCGTCCGCAGCCTTTTCCATCGTGGCGACCTTGATCTGGTCGTAACCCATTTTCTCGCAAAGCTGGATCGCGGCCTCACGCGCTTCGGGGGAAGGCTCAACCGGGAGCGTAAAAGCGAGCTGGACGGTGCCATCATCCATGATGTCGCCGTATGGCTTAAGCTTCTTGAGATTGACCTTTGCGACTTTGGAAGTGGTCATTTGGTGGATTTCCTCTCTCAGAGCAGCTCAAAGAACGGATTGAGATAATCACGGGCGCGGAGCATGACGCCGTGATGACCCTTGCCCCCCGTCTCCGTGCGCGACACTTCGGCAAAAGCCTTTTCCTCGATCGCCTTGAACAGGCCCTTTTTGTCGATCATCTCGAGGTGTCGAAGCGTATCCTGCAGGACCTTGCCCGCCCACTGAGCGATCTGGCCATTGGGCTTGTACTCGATGTCCTTGTGGAGATCGCGCGCGCCGTTAAAGATGTAGCGCGCGTTCTTGATGCTCATCCAGCGATCCTGCAGCAGAGGGGTATGCATCGCCTCAGTGGCCATCCCCAGTAGCTGGATCGTCTGTCCGGTCAGAACCCCGACGAAATTGAACATCGCATCCATGAGATGGGAGTAAAAAATATCGCCGCACTTGTACCGCGTCGGCGGCATGAACTTGATAGGCGCCCTGGGGAAGATATCCCGGGTCATCTGCGCGCGCGCGATCTCCTTGAGGAAAACGTTCGGATGCTCGGGATCCATTTCCTGGGCGTGACCGAGCCCCATCAAGTCTTCGGTCATTCGCGCATTGAGCGCGAATCGTTCATTGATGAATTGCGAGGCGAGTACCTGGTGCCCGTTCTCGATCGCATCTGCAGTGGTGAGATAATTGTCCTCGCCCGTATGAATCACAATGCGGGAGAGCGCGATGATCCGCCGGGAAAAGTGCTGATCGATGAGGGTGCGCTTCATGTTGATGTCGCGAAAGAGAATTCCGTACATCGCGTCATTGAGCAGGAAGTCCAGGCGCTCCATCGCTCCGAGGGCGGCGATTTCCGGCATGCATAGGCCCGAGCAATAGTTGGTCAGGCGGATATAGCGGCCGAGCTTACGGCTTTCCTCGTCCAAAGCTTCGCGCATGATGCGGAAGTTTTCCTGAGTGGCATAGGTCCCGCCAAAACCCTCGGTCGTGGCTCCATGTGGGACGTAATCGAGCAGCGATTGCGCGGTCGATCGGATGACGGCGATGGCGTCCGCGCCGGCCTGTGCAGCAGCTCGCGCCTGGATCACGTCTTCAAAAATGTTGCCAGTGGCCACGATCACGTAAAGGAGCGGGCCGTTCTTCCCCTCTGGATCAAAGCGGTCGCCGACTTTCTGACGGAGATCGTCTCGCGTCTTGCGCTGAGATAGGAGGAACTTTCGCGCCTCTTGGCAAAGCTCCGTGGCCTTGGTGCGGACCTCTTTCTCAGACGCACGGGGCAGCTTGAGCAAATCGACTTTCCGCATGGCGACGGCATGGCCGAGCTCGTGGGCAGGCATTTTCTTTTGGATCATCCCGTTGACGAACCAATAAAGCACGCCCCTATCGAGCGCCTTGGCCTGATGGAGGTCCTCGATGATCGCGTTGGCCTCAGGAAACAATTGACCGGCGCGTTCGATCGCGCCATTGACACCGATAAGCCGCAAGGTAGCGCGCTCAATGGCGATGGTCGTGTGCGTGGAAATCATCTCCTCCACCGGGCGCGAGATGCGCTCAGCGAGTTCGCGGCAACGGGAGATCGTCTTGGTGTCCAGATTCAGATGTGCCATGATGCTGCCTTCCCGGATGGAATCAAGAAGCGTAGGTTTCGGTGAACAACCTGCGCAGCTCCGGGCTTTCCCGGATGAGATCAAGCGCTAGATCCGCGTGGCCTTCAGTGTAGCCGTTTCCAATGCGTAAATCGACATCGGCTCCCACTCCTTCGGCCCCGAGCGCCGCCTTTGTGAAACTGGTGGCCATACTGAAGAAGTAGACAATGGCGTCCTTGCGGGCTGAAAGGATACAGGACATCTCCGTATCGGGAATGTTAGCGACATTGATGACGACGTCGCCCATGTGGCCCTTGCTTGCTCTCCAGACTTTTTCCATGACGTCGACCGCGTTGCGGGCGTCCGCTTGTATGACCTCGTCAACGAACGAGAGATTGCTCAAGCGCTTGATCGCAGCGTCAGAATAATCCACCGCAATCGTCCGGACGCCCGGCTTGCGCTTGGCCTCGTAAAGACAGAGCACGCCTGATTTGCCGCCACCGCCAACGACTACGACGACGTCGTCCTCTTGAACCATCTTGCGGGTCTGGGCGGGCGCGCCCGCGACATCAAGGACGGCGAGTGACAAGGCGTCCGGCAGATCGGAAGGCAGGCGGGCAAAAATACCCGAACCGAAAAGAATCGCCTGCCCTTTAATGTCGACGCGGTCCACCTTGGGATGAATCTTGATGATCTGATCGACATGAAGCGGAGTCAGAGTCAGTGAAACGAGCGTTGCGATCCGGTCTCCCACATGAACCGGCTTTTCGGCGATCGGAAACTGAGGCCCAATCTGTGTCACGTGACCGATCAGCATCCCGCCTGAGCCGGTCACTGGATTGTGGTGCTTGCCCCGGCGGGTGACGAGATCGAGAATATGCTTTTCGATCTTGCCTACATCCCCTCCGCAAGCTTCCGAAATCTGATGGAAGCTTGCGGAGTCGATGTTGAGGCTTTCGACTTCGATCAGCAGCTCGTCTTCGGCGATTGGCAGCAATGGATCAATTCGTTCTGCCTGTTGGGGCAGGACCCCTTTCGGAGAGATGACCCGTTGAATCCCCAATGCATCCGCCGGACGGAAGCCTGCTGTCATATTGAGAGTGCCGCCTTTTTTATTTGAGCTTGGCTTGGCGAGCGCTTTCAACGCGCTCCTCAGCCATGCGGTCCGCGATCAGGTGCGAGGACTTTCCTTCGGACTTCGCACGGACCAAGATCTGGCTGATAGTATCGCCGATTTTAGCGATATGCTCAAACGCCCGCGACTTGGAATAACCGCCCGGAATGGCGCTCTCGTGATAGATGTTCATCAGGCCGCCGGCATTGATGGCGTAGTCCGGGGCGTAAACGATGCCGCGGCGCAGTACTTCTTCCCCATCGGCGTCGGTCGCGAGCTGGTTGTTCGCAGCTCCGGCAATGACCTTGGTCTGCAAACGGGGCAGAGTCTGAGCATTGATCGATGCGCCCAGTGCGTTCGGCGAAAAGATATCGCACGGTACGTCGTAGATGGCCTCGGGCCTGACAATCTCAATATTGTACTTCTTTACGGCGCGCTCAATGGCAGCCTGGTCGACGTCGCAGGCAATGACCTGAGCCCCTTCAGCCATGACGTGTTCAAGCAGGTAATAAGCAACGCTGCCCAGGCCCTGCATAACGATCTTCTTGCCCTTGAGTGACTTGGAACCGAAAGCGACATCCGCCGCGGAGACCATGCCATGATAGACGCCCCAGGCCGTGGCCGGAGACGGATCACCAGATGAATTGGCTTCGCCGTCAATGCCGAGCACGTGCTTGGTGCGGCTCTTCACGGTCCGCAAATCGTCGGAGCCGATGCCGACATCCTTGGCAGTTACATAGTTACCGCCCAGGCGATCCACATACTCACCGAAGCGCTTGAGCATCTCCGGATTTTTATCCTTTTTAGCGTCGCCGATGATGACAGCCTTGCCGCCGCCCCAGTTGAGGCCAGAGATAGCGGCCTTATAGGTCATGCCTTTAGAGAGACGAAGAACGTCGGTCAGAGCCTCGTCTTCGTTTGCGTATGCCCACATGCGGCAACCACCGACGGCAGGTCCGAGCGCCGTGGAGTGCATCGCGATGATGGCGCGCAGCCCCGTACGGTTGTCATTGCAGAAAACAATCTGCTCAAAATCATCCTTCTTAATGCTTTGGAATACCATGAATAGGGCCCCCTCTTTTTTGGGGCAACCTAACAAGCGCACCCTCCTCCCGCAAGAAATAAGTCATTATAATGATGCGTCGCAATACAATAAGTTTACCCTAATATTCATGCACTTATTTGCATTTGCAAAATAATGACACACAGAGTCCGGCATTGAGATTAGCCCCCTTTTTACCACCCTGTCTGTCAAAAATTCTGACACACGTCTCCAAAATGTGGACACCTCGAGTAGGTCAGATCTGACACGGGATGCTGCACTGCGTTTGCAACTCTCGAGAAAGATATGCATTTCACCACTGCGACGCAATGCGTCTCAAATGGCCCATGCCTTGCTTTAGCTATCCGTAACAAGAGAGCCATTTGTACCGAAGTTGAGAGATCGGTGCAGATGAGAGTTGATGAGGAGTCCGATATGAAAACTAACCCTATTATTTTCGCCGCCATTGCAGCACTGAGCCTTATTCCAACCGGGGCCCTCGGCCAGGAAGCAGAAATCCAGGCGTCAAAGGCTTCGACGCCGAAATTCAAGGAGCTCACCGCCTCAGAAGTGAACAGCACTTTTTGGCTGAGCTTTAAAGCCGTCAAAGAAGGTAGTGATCCCAACAGCAAGGTCACTCTCTACGGCATGGTCTTCGAGGACTGCGAAAAGCACTTCAAGATTACAAATTCGGCGATGAACGGAAGCCTAAAAGGCGACGGGATTGCCGGCTTCATGATCAGCGACCCAAGCGGCAATGGCCGCACCTGCATGGCCGATCATCGTACTAAGGAGCACTCTTGCAGTGATGCAACGCCGTGCAAGCGCCTTTCCGACAAGCCCGGTGCCAGCATGGATCTATCTGGAATCGGTGACGGGCGGATTCAAATGCTTCATATCGATCAGAACCAAGGGTACGAAAAAGATCGAAACGTGTGGGAGTCCATCCCGACCTTGAATAGTGACCTTCACAAGACTCGCGAAAAACTCCAGGCCGAACAGCGCGAGGCCGCGGATGCACGCCGTCAAGCTAAGATCGAGGCGGCACAAGGCCAGCTCGGATGCCGCAAGACTCTTGAAGACATCTCCAACGCCCATTCGGCGTGTACTCTGCTCATGAGCATGAAAGTCATGTCGAGCGAAGAGTGCGAGAAGGTCAAAAAGCAACTCGATCGAGCCGAGTTTGATCTGCTAGCGCGCAGTTTCAAGAAAATCAAAGTGACGAATGAAGAAGCGTTGAATGAATCCCTTGAGGCTCTCAAGGCTTTCGAAGCGGAGCATCCTGAGGTTGCCGAGAGCATCGCCTTGATGCTCTACGAAAAAGCAAAAGACATCGCCACCGCGACCAACGCGGGCGCATCGAACTTCGACGCGGCTGCGAAACTCATCTCCGAAGCCCAGGGTCTCAGCGGGCTCCAGGACAACGCGGATGCTCAAGCCAAGTTAGCCGGATACCAACGGGACATTCAGCTCGGTAAAATGCAGAAGCTCGCTCAGTCGGGCGCCATCAATCCGGCCCAGTACATGGCGCTGATGAACCAGACTGGTGCGGAAGTCCGCGCCTGTGCGATGAGCTACAGCAGTTCGGACGCTTGCCAGGGTTCGCAACGCGCCTTTCAAGTCGCCCAGCAACTTCCCTATGTGGTGCAGGCTGCCCAACAACAACAGATCCAGCAGCAGATCGAGCAGTACAACTTCTACGCCCGAATGCAGCAAACCTTCGCATCGATGGGCATGGGCTCGATAGCTGGTGGACCCTTCACTGCCGGCAGCATGACGCCTGGAATGCTTCAACAGCAACAAGGCTCAGGATTCTACCGGTAATCTGACACGCCGAGTAATTCAATGAAATGACCTCACCTGAGCTCTCGGGTGGGGTCATTTCATTTTTTTGTTTGACGAGCGGCGTATGCCTTGATTACTCAGATCTAGTTGCTCTTCACGTTTATCTTTACAGGGGGTGTTTGAATGGCAACCGGAATTGTGAAGTGGTTTAACGACAGCAAGGGCTATGGCTTCCTTCAGGCCGAAGGCAGCGACCGCGACGTGTTCGTTCACTACACCGCGATCCAGGGCGATGGTTTCAAGACTCTCGCCGAAGGTCAGCGCGTTGAATTCGAACTGATCGAAGGTCCCAAAGGCCCTCAAGCTTCGAATGTCGCAAAGGCGATGAACTAAATCGTCTGAGACAACCGTAAGTTTCAGAAAAGGCAGGCAGCGAAAGCTCCCTGCCTTTTTTCTTTTTCTTTGCTCCCGCCGCGAATCCGACACGGCCCGGTAAGCATGTCCATTGCAGCCATCGCCACCACTTCGAATCACAGGTCGCCGCTGAAATGGGGGCGGTCCTCCTGTAGACAGGCCTCGCGTCGCGTCGTCACTGACTGCCGACGCGGGGCCCGCAGGAGTGACCAGATCACTTCCAATTCAAGCCAGGAGACAACTGTGACGGCATCTTGGGCTCGGCAACCTCGAGTGAGGCGACCGGATATCCGCAATAGAGCATCGCTGTCAGGGCGGTCGGAGCGTGGTTTCCACTCTTTTTTAGACCCCCAAAAGGCAGACGCGAGGACGCGCCCACGGTCGATTTGTTCCAGTTGATCAGCCCGAAATCCAGGCCGTCATAGAACCGCTCGTAGAGTGCCCGATCGCGTGTGAACACGCTCGCCACCAATCCGAATTGCGTGACATTGGCCTGCGCGAGAGCGTCCTCGACGTCCTTAACCGGCACAATGGCCACGGCGGGCGCGAATAGCTCTGTTTGCTGGAACACGCTCTTGCGGGACTGCTCCAGCGTAGGCGAGTTGTAGAGAACGATCGAGGGCGCAACGTAGTTGCCCTCAGTATTCATCTCGAGCGCTTTGCCACGCATCACCAGCTCGGCGCCCTCGCGCCCAGCGATTCCTAGGAACTTGAGATATCGATCGACAGAGGCGGACTCCACGAGCGGTCCCATGAAAGGATTGTCGAGCGGGTTGCCGATCGAGAATGCCTTGGATCTCTCATGAAAGCGCTGAACAAAGGCATCGAGGACCTTCTCATGAACCAGGATTCGGCTCGTGGCACTACAACGCTGGCCTGCCGTCACAAAGGAGCTGAACAAAGTCTCATGGATAGCAAAGTCGAGGTCCGTGTCTTCCCAAACGATCGATGGGTTCTTGCCGCCCATCTCAAGCGCGAGGATCTTCCAATGTTGCAACATCGTGTCTTGGCGAATACGCAAACCAACTTCGTAGGAGCCGGTGAATAAGACGCCGTTCACTCCCTCGTGGACGCACAAGCGGCGACCCACTTCCTTTTCGCCCTGTAGGAGGTTGAACACGCCTTTCGGGAATCCAGCTTCGTGGAAAATTTCGGCCATGAGCTGGCCCACGAGCGGAGCCTTCTCGGATGGTTTGAACACAACGGTATTTCCGGCAAGCAACGCCGGCACGATATGACCGTTGGGCAGGTGTCCCGGAAAATTGAATGGTCCGATCACTGCCATCACTCCATGGGAGCGCTGACGGCTGAACCCCTGAGTATCCGGCATGATCTTGGGCAGATCTATGTCGGCGACGAGCTTTGGGCTCTCGTTGATGGTGACATCCACCTTGTTGAACATGGTGGCGACTTCGGTTTTGGATTCCCAGACAGGTTTGCCCACTTCGCGCGCGATGAGCTCTGCGAGCTCATCTTCGCGCTTCTTGATGCCAGCCTGATAGCTTTTAAGCAGCGCGGCGCGCTCGGAGATCCGCAGCCGACGCCAGGCAGGCAAGGCGTCGCGGGCAGCGGCGACGGCCACATCTACCGCACCATAGGAGTACTCGATACGTCCTAGCTCATCGCTCAAGTCACCGGGCGCCCGACTGATCCATTCCCCGTTAGCGCCCTTTGGCATCTCGCTCGCCTGCACGAAGCGACCGTCAATATAATTGCCCCGCGGGCTGAAGGTGAACTTTGCGTGGGTGGACATCTTTCTTTCCCCTTCTTAGCTTCGAAACTCAATAATACGGCATGAAGACCACGGGATCGCCTGTCGAAATCCCTAATGCACCGAACACCTGCTCTTGCGCCGGCTCGGCCACAATCAGGCCCTTTCCAGAGGCGGTGTCGCGCCGCACTGCCTGGATAGCGACTGCCCGGAACTGCCCGGGCTTTTGCTGAGCGGGACAAAGAAGACCCGCATCTCGCTGGTCACCGGTTGTCAGCCCGGAGTCGGGCAGCACCGTGTACTGCGCGAGCTTTTTGACCGGCAGGATCTCATCGATATTGGCCCAAAGATGTGGACCTCCGTCAAACGGATCGACCTGATTCTTGTAGGCGAAACCGATCTTGCGCAACATGTGCATGACCGGCTCGGTGTCCTTACCGACCTTGCCGATGGCATTGCGCGCCTCTGCTGGCAGGAACGTCGTGTAGATCTTGCCCGTCGGAAAGAGCGAAAAAATGAATTCCTTGTTCTTCTGGCAGAGCTGGTCGGCTTCCCAGTAATCCATGTTGGTGAACCGTCGGCCGATCGCCTCCCAGAGAGGAGATTGGCCCTTCTTGTTCAACGGCGGTAACAGCTCCGCGAGGATCTTGCGCTTGAAGCGAGCGCGGTTCAACCCTACGAACAGAAACCGCACAAAGGAGATCTGCCGGCCCACCCGGGCATCGGAGTTACGATAATCTGGGTCAAGCACCAGACCGCCGATCTCGGATGGACCGTTGGTGTCGTATTTGAGCTTGAGCGTCCCGTGGATGAAGCCCGTGTTGATCGTCTCGGAGAATTTCTCCTCGCTCGAGACTTCGAAATAGAAGTGCGGGGAATCCGTCGTGCCATGCTGGGCGGCGATCATCGATGTTCCGAGCACGCGCCGGGTCTCAAGCTCCTCGGCGACGAAGATGTACTTTCCGTCGAACTTGTTCGGGAGCTGATCATTGAAGGACGAAACCGATCTGCCTATTTTCTCGCGCAAAAAGTCCCGATCATCCTGCAGATTGATGAATCCCGGGATCTGCGCGAACTTGGCCAATGAGTCGAGATCGCCTTCCTGAATCTCTCGAAGCAAGATCACGTGCAGATCCTTTCGATGAGTTTTTCGTAGAATGCCGTGGCCTTCTCGAGGTGTTCCAGCTGGTTGTACTCGTTAGGACTGTGACTGTTGCCGTGGGAACGTCCCGGTCCGAACACCACAGCCTCGTAGCCCGCCTGGAAAAATTGCGCCGCCTCGGTGGAGGTGGCCTTTTTGTTGAAGCGGGTTTCGATGCCAGCA
>CAYXVB010000010.1:0-16077 GCA_964467785.1 uncultured Bacteriovoracaceae bacterium | reverse complement strand
ATCGCGGCGGCGCAGTGCTTGGGCAATTCATGCTCCAGCGTCATATTCAGGCCCGGATTGATACGCTCGCGCACCACGGAAAGGTTGAGATTAGGGAAGCGCGCAGCGATCGCCTTGACTCCCTGTTGGATGTGCTTTTCGATCTCCTCGGGGACCAGATCCGGCAGAAGGCGAAGATCGAAATGCAGCGTGATCTCGCCGAGACCTTGTCGGATTTTGCCCAGATTCACCGTCGAATGGCCCGGATTGTAAGTGGGATCCTTCACCTTCTGGAAGTCGTGGGTGATCGTCTGGAAAAAGCCAACCAGTTCACTGAGGCACGGAAAGAGCAGGTCCGGCAAGAAACGCACGCCCGTATCCCCCGAGCCTCCAAGCTCGGCGCGGAAAGACTGCTCTGGCGTGTTTTTCGCGGCCACTTCGCGGAAGAACCTCTTGAAGTCCTCAAATTGGCGCGAGGGCAGGTAGAACTGGATCGAGGCCTGGTCAGGCACCTTGTTGACGGAGTCGCCTCCTTCGAACTGAGTGAACCGGAACTCAAAACCCCGGTCCGACGCCATCTGGATGAACTCCAGCCCACGATGGATCGCGTTGACGCCGAGGTCCGGGTAGGAACCATGGGCCGACTTGCCTGTTGAGTGAAAATCGATGCGACGGTTGAATCCGCGCGCGTCGCGCTCCACCTGGTGATAGCCGATAGTCACCCGGAAGATGTTCAGGCACTTGTGGGCGTAAACGACGTTAAGCTCGGAGGGCTCTCCGACAACGACGTACTTGGGATTGAGAGCCATCGACTTGATAAGATACTTGGCGCCGAACATTCCCAGCTCTTCGCCACAGGAGCCCACTAGATAGATCGGCTGCTTGAGCTTTCGCTCACGGAACTTGGCGACAGCGTAAAGCTTGCAAAGAAAGTCGAGCTTCACGTCCGCGGTGCCCAGACCGTAGATCTTGCCGTCCTTGATCGTCGCCGCAAAAGGATCTTTACCGGTTTCGGTCCAGTTTTCGAGCAGGCCGGGGCTCACCGTATCAAGATGGGTGTTAAGCAGCAGCCCCTTGCGGATTTTACGGTCCACGAGCGGGTCTCCAAACACGCCGATCACGTTGAACTGGCGTTTGGACACGTCTTCGATCGAGTGGGTGACCTGCTGGAGCTGGGTCTTGAGTCCACGCTCGACCATCAGGGCATGGACGTAGTTGGCTAGCTCTTCATTGCCGTTGGCCGTGACTGACTTGATCCGGATGATCCGGATCGCTTCTTCAAGAAAGCGCTTCATTGGGTAGCTCCCGCCTTGGAATCGGTTTGAACCGCGAGCACGGCCTTCTCTATAAGTCCGCAGACCTCGTCGAGCTGGTGCTCGTTCATCACTCCAAAAGGAGGCAACATCCGGACGAGGTACGGCCCATGCCCACAATAAAACGCGACCACACCCAGGTTGAAGAGCTTGAAGAGTACGGCCTTGATGTCGTCCATCTTGCCGGCCATGGGTTTAAACGCCAGCATGCCGCCATGCGCACGGATATCTGAAACAAGCCCCTTGCAGGAGCCTTCAGAGATCCGCTTCATGTTGGCGACGTAACGCGCCGCCAACTTTTCGATACGGCCTTCTGGACCCAGGTAACCCTGCTGAGTGAGCATCTCCAACGTGCGGCGTCCCGTACGGAGAGCAACTGTACTGCCCGAGAACGTGCCGGCCACCAGGCCCGGCTTGGGATTGAACTCGGCGCTGTAAAGCACCATGCACGCCTGCAACATCTTGCCGACCGTGACGACATCGACGTACTCATTGAGCCCGAACTTCTGATAACAGAACAGCTCGCCCGTACGTCCGAACGTCTGGATCTCGTCGAGCCAGACCGCGAGGTTCGCCTTTTTTGCTTCTTCGAAAACGCGGACATACCATTCCCGAGGAGCGGCGTTGAAGCCGCCTTCGCCCTGGATAGGTTCCATCATGACGGCGGCGAATCTGCCCGGAAAGCGCGTGAGATGATCTTTCATCGCGCCGAGCGTGCGCTCGATGTTCTTCTCGAGCGTAAGGGCGGGGTCAAAGAAAGGAAGAAGCTCAACCTCACCATATAGCGGCTGACCCTGACGGTAACCCGGATTGTCAGTGATCTCCTGCATCGCGGTCGATCGACCTGCGAAGCAGTCGCGGAACGCCATGATCTTGGTGGCCGGGAACTTTTTCTGGCGGATGATCTTGAGCGCGATCTCATTGGACATCGTGCCACTGCAAAGCATCCAACCGTGGGCGAGCTTCGAGCCCTTCCCGACGTGCTTGAGAATTTCATTGAGGATGGCCTTGGCCTCGACGCCCGGCTGCAGGTTTCCTTGCATGGTGTCCTGCGAAAGCCCTTCGATCATCTCGGCCATCAGCTCTGGATGAGAATGGCCGAAGAAGTTGATCCCGATGCCCGTGATCAAATCGTATTTGACGCTTCCGTCCTCAAGTTCGACAAGCGGCCCGTGGCCAAGACCCGCCGACAGGAACGGGAAGTAAAGATCGCGTCCTCGATCGCGCTGGAACTCGGCGATCGCCTTTTTGTACTCTTCGCGCGCCTGATCCGAACGGGAAGGCCGGACGCCGTTCACTTTGGCACTTGCGTCGGCGATGACTTGAAGCAGATTCTTCTTGGCGGAAACAAATGCGGAAGAACGCTTGAGAGACTGCGCCTCCGTCACCTCTTCGAACGACATGCTTGCTCCTCAATTGAAACCAGTGTGTTGAACTAAAGAAAATTCGCCGAGCTCACCGATTTTTTCATGAAATATCACTGACTTATTTTTGTTGCAAGGCGAGTAGCCCTCTGGCAATTTTTTTTAACGATGTTCAAGCTCTACAGTGCGGGCGCATTTTCCACTTTTGCTTTGTTGCTTTGCCTGACCGGAACAGTTGCGCGCGCAGAATCTTCTTCCACAACTCCAGATGAGCGCTGGCAACAGACCCGTGCGCTCTACGACTCCGGCAAAGTCAAGGATGCGTACGCCAATTTGCTTCAGCAGAAGGTAAACACGGGCGCCTATTACTACAATATGGGCACGATGGCGTTCAAACTCGACCGCTTCGGTGAGTCGGTAGCCTATTTGGAAAAAGCCCGCAGCATCTCGCCACATGACTCGGACACCCAATACAACCTCCGCTTGGCGCGTGTGGCTTTAGCTCGAAGCATCGGCTCAGAGAAGCTGGACCCCGCCTCCACCTGGCTCGAGTCTATCGCCGAGCACATCTCACTGGATGAAGTGCGCGCCGCATTAGGCTTCCTCACGTTTTGTTTGATTTTGCTTTGGACAAAAGCCTACTCAAAGTCGCGTAATGTCCGTCGTACCGTCACGGAACCCGCCGGGGTAATCAGCTTAGTGGGCCTGCTGATCTGCGCTGGCATGTATGTCGCGCAGCGACTGGCCGAAAGCCACCCTCCCGCCGTGGCCCTTGAGCGGGAAATCATCCGCAGCGGACCCGGCGAGCGGTTTTCCGAGCTGAGCCGCCTGGAAGCCGGAATCAAAATTCGACTGCTCGGTACACGGACCGCGGACTCTACGCCGGCGTCCGAAACCTGGGTCCAGATTCGCTATTCGCCCGACGCCATTGGCTGGGTGCGTGACAAGGTGATTTTGGAGCTTTAGCTCAATCGCCGGATGTGCTTTATATGATAGAAGTATGCGCAATCGTCGCTGGTATTCCGTCAGTCTCCTTATCCTGGGCATTCTCGGCGTCAGCCATCTCCTGAGCGGGTGCTCGAGCAAACCGGTGGATCAAAACGACCCGGCCGCCCTTCTCGAGGAAGTGGATGACGACATCAGGAGCGACCGCTTTCAGATGGCCACCGACAAGCTTCGGATGATCAAGAATCGCTTCCCCTATTCCAAAGTAGCGATTGACGCCGCGCTCAAGCTTGCCGACGTCTACTTCATGCAAGAGTCTTTCGCGGAGTCCGCCGCGGCCTACGAAGCCTTTGCCGATCTTCATCCCAGGCATGAAAAAGTACCCTACGCGCTGTTCCGCGCCGCCAAGTCTTACTTCAACGATATGCCAAGCACGGTCGCGCGCGATCTCGGTCCCGCAGCTCGGGCGGACACGGCTTATGGCGAGTATCTCAAACGTTTTCCAACTGGCGCTGAATCGAAAGAAGCGCGCTCCGATCTCGCACACGTGCGCAAGACTCTCGCCGACAAGGAACTCTACGTCGCTGAATATTACGCCAAGCGCGAGATGTATGAGGCGGCGATCCCAAGATACAAGAAGGTCCTCGAACTTTATCCAGACACGGAAACCGCCAAGGTCGCCGCGCAAAAACTGGCAGGAGTAACCGCCAATGCAGCTCGAAACTCAAACGGCCTCGACGGCGACAAGCGCTGATCGCCACATCCAGGATCTCCTGAGCCGCCGCGATTTCGCGCGCGCGCAGGTGCTCATCCAGGACAAGATCGACAAGAACCCGGAGGGCGCCGACGGTTTTTACTTGCTGGGCGTGATGTATTACTTCCAGGGGCAGCTCGGAAAGACTATCGAGAATCTCAAAAAGTCCCTCCACCTCGATCCGCACCACACGGACGCGGCGATCTGCTTATCGGTTCTTTACAACGATATCGGCCGCTATGACGAGGCCAAGCGTGTCTTTGAGCAGGCCAATCAGTCCGTCGCGCATCGCCGCGGAGGCGCGAGCGCATCGGAGCTTGGCATCGATCGCAAATTCGCGGTCAAGCATCTCGAATTGGCTGATCTTTACTTCCGCTATCGCCGATACGACGAAGCGATCGAGGAGTACTCCAAGGCAGCGCTTCTTGATCCAACAACGCTTGACATCCGCATCCGCCGCGCCAAAGCATACGCGAAGAAGGGATTCGTCACCCGCGCCATGCAGGAGCTGCAGCAGCTCAAGCGCGAAGCCGCGGACTTCCTTCCTGCACGCATCCAGCTCGGGCTTTTGCATTATAGCCAGGGCAATGTACTCGATGCGGAGCTCGAATGGGAGTCCGTGCTCTCGGTGCATCCGGGAAATCGCGAAGCGACGGCCTATCTCGAGATGGCATCACAGGCGCGGGTCAAATAACGCTATCGACCGGACTGATCCGGCCACCCATTTCGTCGGTGGCTCCGTGAGGTGGATGCACCCGAGTCGGGGCCTGACTCGGGTGATAGGCGCTGCTTCGGGCTCGCGAAATCATATAGCCGGCGATCAAACCGCTCACGAAAATAGACGCCCAAGTGGTGAAAGTCGCTCGATTGCCCAACCGGTCCGCGATCGCACCAGCTGAACTCGCAATTCCAGAGAGGTTCTGGGACGCGGCCGACCAGCTCGAACTCAGCTCGTCGACGGCCCGCTCAAATTCACTCATGCTGTTTTCAACATCGGCCTCAGCTTGTTTCAAATCCGGTTTCTTCATCAGGCGGCCCTCCGCTGGCTTTCGACTTTCTCGGCCTCCGGCGTGGTACTGATCATCTCGCTCGGGGGCACTTCACTCACGACATTGACCGCATGCGGGCGGATGCGCGAGAGAGTGTCCCTAGTGAAAAGGACAATGCGCTCCAGAGATTGGCGTGAATGCGGGAGACTCAAATCCTCGGCTGTAATGCGCTTAAACGCACGATAGGCCATCACTCCCCCGACGCCAAAACACAGGACCGAAACGATCAGAGCACTGAGCCAATAGTTGTCATTGAGGATCCCGCCAAGTCCGATCACCAGGAAAGCGAGGAAGGGCATGATCCCCAGCATCGCCACCGCACTGAATAGAACGGCATTCCTGAGATCCGCGGATACACGTCCGCTGGCATCCCTGAGCTCCGCCTGGATCAGTCGGAACTCTGCGCGCAACAGTCGCTGGATCGCTCGATTGATATCGCTTACGCCGGACGTTACTCGATGATACCGCATGAAGTTGCACTCCTCTGGACTAGGAGTTGCCAAGGGCGTGCCATCAGCATACGGCGGCAACTTTTCGCACGGCTTTACTCAATCAGCGACGGGTGGTTTACTGGGTTTACTGAATGACAGAAACGGACTTCGAAACGATCAAGAAATGCTGCATACGGGTAGCCGTGGAAGCCTACGAAGACGCGCTGCAGTCGGGGCTCTGCGCCGAGGGTGCGTTCGAAGCGGCGGTCTCCGCGATCAAGAAGCTAAAATCAGACCAGCTTCCGATTGCTCAAGATAAAACCTGAATACCTGACCAACGGTCAGATGCTCAGACTCTTGACCGTAAGCGAAGGCGGAATGTCTCGGATCGCAACCGGTGCGACCTGTTGAGCGACTGTCCGTGCGGCCGCGTTCCCCTGAGTCGACGCGATAGTCATGAGATGGGCGCGGAGCTCCTTGAACATCAAGTGCTTCACGCTGTATTCGTTTTCCTGAAGAACGACTTGGCGAGCAACGCGTTCCTTCAAGTTGATGACAATTGGAGCTTTGAGATTAGCAGTCATCTGGGTCAAGTCATCGCTCGGGATCGTGAGGATGCTGAACACCGCCGACTGATTGATGTTCTCAAGCTTGAGTTCGCGAAGTTCCGCAGCGGAAAGACGCGCGGCATAATCTAGCTTGAATATTTTTGGCTCAAGCACAGCGAACGCAATATCGGGATTCTCGACTGACTGCAGCCAAAGAATCAGCGTTTCATCGCCTGAATCGATCAGGCAATATTTTTTGAATTCGGGAAATCCGAGGATGCCTTCCGGAAAGGTAATGATGTCCTCGTCGCTCATGCTGAGCTGTCCAAAACGTCCTGTTTTCACGATCACGCCCAACCTCCGTTCGGCGAAAGAAGGTAACCCGATTAACCCTTTAACGCCTTAGAAATCTGAGCAACGGCAACGGGTTTCGCAGCTTCCTTGTTCTGCTCTTGAATCACCGCATAAACTTCCTCGCGGTGAATTTTGGTCTCTTTAGGAGCCTGGATGCCAAGACGAACTTGCTTGCCCTTGATCTGAACCACAACAATCTTGATGTGGTCGTCAATGGCGATGCTTTCGCCGAGCTTCCGGGTTAATACTAACATAAGATCTCCATCTCCGCGTAATGAGTGTATTCCTTTACCGGGCTGGGTTTAATCTAACGCCCTGCCACTTGCAACCTTTTTGTCCCTCAACCAACCCCGTAGAACTATTTTAGAAAATCCAATAGAGTGGGCTGAATCAGCTTGTGCGAGCTTTGGAGCGAACTCCGAAAAATCGTCTCTTCCCGGGCTAGGTCGCTCACCACTTGTGCCATGTCCGCATCTTCCAATTGGGAAGTCAGCTGGGCATTGGTGATCGTATGGCGTTCCAGCGATTGTGTCGTGGTTTGGAGCCCGGCGACGCGCGCCCCAATCTTAGCTCTCTCGGATACCACTTTCGCATGCATCTGATCGAAACGCTCAAGCGTGTTCTGAATGCCGCTTGTATCTCCCGCAAGAAGAGCAATCCGGAGATTTTGAAGTTCCTGAAATAGGTTGACGTTCTCCGCCTCAGACCTTTCAAGAGTACTTTCACCATTAGCTGCAAGTGTCCGATTTTGCTGCTTTTCGCCTTGGGTCTGATTTTTGTAAATATCGCTCCGAGCATCCTCTGAAGCCTGTGGATTCGTGTTGAAGATCTCGATCCCGGGCACATTCATCGAGAGAAAGATGCCCTTAGCGATCTCGCTCATCATATGACCGTTGTCACCCGTGTATCGGCCTTCACTATCGAGTGGCGGTTTGTTTGTTTTATAGCCGCCAAAAATATAGCGATCGCCAATTCTGCGGTTCGCCGTGGCGACCGCCTGCTGGTAAAGTTGACTGACTTCTTCCGCAACAGCTAGACGCGTGTCGTCATTTGCGCTGGCGCCGCTAGATTGGCCGACAGCGATCTCCTTGGCCCGGACGAGAAGATTCGATAGTTCCTCGAGAGCATGATCCGAGTTGTTCAGGAACGTCTCGGCCAGCTTGGCGTTCATCTGGAACTGATCGTTGTTCATCCGGTCCGTCCTGACTTCGAGAACCTTGGCCGATCCCACCGGATCGTCCGAGGGCGCATTGAGCTTCTTGAGAGTAGCCGACTGCTGCTGCAGGTTTTCCATGCGCGACCGGGACCTCTGAATGCTGTCTCGGATCGTGTCGTAATTGGTTCCCTCGGTCACGCGCATCGTTCATTCACTCCCGTCACCGTTTGAGATCCAACACGGTCTTGAGCATCTCGTCGGCCACCTGAATCACCTTGGCTGATGCACCATACGTCTGCTGGAACTGCAAAAGATTGGCGGTCTCCTCGTCGATCGACACGCCGGAGATCTGATCGCGCATCTTATTGAGCTGGGTCATGATGTCTTTTTGCTGGCTGATCCCCGCCTTGTTGCGCTGGGTGGCGACCCCCACGTCGCTGACGATCGAATTGTAAAACTCATCGAAGTTGGCACGGCCTTCGTTGAGGATCCGGTGGTCCTGTAACCCGGCAATGGCGAGCGCGATCCGGTTGTCGCCCGGAGCATCCGGGATCGCCGCGGTCGCGATGTTGTTGATATTGGTCCTGACTTCGTCTGAAAGCTGGAGGAACTCGGCCGCACGGTCCTTACCGGTCATCGGGGCAAAAAACGCGACGCCTTTCTGGCCGGTTCGCGTGTACCCTTCCGCATGCACGTCATTGACCGCCTCGCTCAGCGAATAAGCCATGGTGTCAAGGCGATCGAGAATCGTCGAGAGCATCTGGTCGCGGACTTCAAGAAGCGCGCCGAGTTTTCCGCCCTTCAGTCCGTGAGTGACATTGCCGTGGGCGGAGGCCGAAGTCTTGAGATCGACCGAACCCTCGGCCTTTCCGTCCTGATCCGCCGGCGAGCGTTCGACGGAAAATTTCTCCGCATTCGGACCGACGACGAGCGGACCGACTCCTCGGATATCGACACTGTAGTGGCCGCGGTTGTCCTTATGCGTCGCCACGTCCATGTAGGTCGCTAAGTTTTTGAGCGCTTTGTCGCGCTTGTCGAGCAGATCATTGGGCGAGACGCCGGTCGCCTCCGCCTGCTGAATCTTGATGTTGAGGTCGCGGATCTCCTCGGTGACGATGTTGATTTCCTTGGAGTAGCCTTCGAGCCGCGAGTCGATGTGCTTGCGGACTTCGACAACCTCGTTGCGCAAGCGGTGAAAGTCGTTGACGATGGCCTGGGATGCCTCACGCACCGACTGACGGACGGCCTCGCTGTCGGGCTCATTGGAAAGCTTTCGGAACTCATTGAAAAACCGGGACATCAATCGGTTGAGTCCCTCGCCGTTCATTTCGTTGAAAATATCCTCGACCTGGCGGAGCGCGGTGTCCTTTTCCTCGAAATTGGAAAGGTCACGTACGCCATTGCGGATGTGCTTTTCGAGATACTCGTCATTGACCCGCTCGGTTCGCGCGGGCTGCACGCCTGTTCCGATGATGTTCCGTCCGGAGCCCACTTGCGGAGTGGTCGTCTCCTGCTGAACGCGTTGGCGCGAATAACCCTCAGTGTTGGCGTTCGAGATATTGTGACCGGTGGTCGCGACGGCGGTCTTTGACGCCATCATTCCCGAAATGCCGGTTCTGAATATATTCGGTATCGCCATCGTTCCCGGTCACACTTCTTTTGAAAGGAAGCGCGCCCCTCCGCTGCTGGATTGCTTGTTTCCCTTGGGGCCGTAGATCTCCGTGCGAGGCATAGCCTCCCCCAGGACGTTCCTCTTCATCTCTTGGATGTGGCCGAGCGAGCGCTCGACCAGCGCCCGATTGCCCTCATTCTGCTCGCCAACGCGCTTGACGAGGACGGTCAACGCATTCATCGAGCTCCGGAACTGCTCGGCCGCCTTAGGATCGCGGCCCTGAATAGCGATGATAATTGCGCTGATCGTGAGCTCGCGCGCGGGTTTCTTCCATATGATCGCAAGCTCCGCGATATGCCGTTGCCGCTCGTGCTCGCTGATCGCCATGGCGTCCACGAGTGCCTGCTTTGCGAGCACGGCCTCCTGGATGTCCTTGATCGATGCATTCACCAGTGCATCGTGCTCCATGCGCACGGTGTCCAAAAGCTGGCGATGCAGGCCGATGAGCTTCTGCAGGGATTGATAAAGATGCTGGAGAGGTCTTTCCACGCGGCAATCCTCCTGATCGCCTGTTGAGATCTCAAATCCTTTGAGACCTTACGTCACGGAACTAGACGGTTCGAACCGGCCTCAGCCGATGTCAGCCGTCTTGAGATGCTCGTCGACCATCTTGTCGGCGATCGCTTCCGGGCTGACGTTGTACTTGCCCGCGGCGATGCGGCGCTTGAGCTCGGCGACCTTCTCCTCGCGGATGTCCGGAGCGCCGGAAGCGACTTCCTTCGCTTTGGCCATGTCCTTGGCGAGCTCCTTGCCGCGCGAGGACAGCTCGGCTTTGACGGAATCAGCACCACCCGACCGCGCACTTTCCGCAGCCTTCGCGGCGCTTTCGGCCTTGTCCGATTTGTTGGCGGCCTTGGCTTTGCCCGCCTGAGAGATCTCTGAGCCCTGGACCGGATTACTTCCTGATTGGCTGACCCTCATGGGTACCTCCTGTACGGTCATCCGACGGAGCCTTCCTTTGGCTCGCCGCAGGGGAATAGGACCCCTTGGGTTGATGATAGCTCTCCGGCTGCAGATAAGCAATGATCTGGTCGGCAAGCCCGACACCCTGGGTGCGTGCGGCCTTTTGCGCGATTTCGGAGTCCCGCATGCTGCGATAGATATCCGTTGCGGGGGACTCCATCGACATCTCGCTCTTGGGAACAGTGGAGCGCATCACTTTCATTAGATAGTCCAGGAACATGCCTTCCATGCCTTCAGCGGCTTGGACGATCTTGGGATCCACCTTGGTGCGGTCGACGGCCTGAATCCGCTTGCCCGGCGTGATGGGAGCCGTCAAGGCGTTGTCACCCCGATTCAAAGGAATGGAGAGGGGAAGACTGGCGCTGCCCGAGGCGACGGGCGCACTCATCCTTCCCCCCTCCGCCGCTGAACGTATTCGACTCGGTGGCCCAGCCCGCCTTCCGTGGCGGTCGGGTTGATAGAATCAGTGTCAGAGCAGCCTACCATCCTAGCGGGCCGTTGTCCCTGTCCTGTTTCCTGGATTTGAGATCCCGTCGCATCGTCCATGACGCTCGGGCTACCGAGCCGCGTTCTGCGGCAAACTGGAATACTTTCCTCTGTCGCGTCTTCGATCGCTTGGAGCAGAGGTCCACACACATCATCCAAAACAAAATCCTGCCAAATGATCACATGATCTCCACGTCGGCCTGAAGCGCGCCGACTTGCTTTAAAGTCTGGAAAATCGCGGTGAGGTCCTTGGGCTGCAAGCCTAGCGCGTTGAGCGCTTTGACCAGATCCGAGACGCTGGTACCGGACTTGAGTTCCATCACCCGCTCAGGCTTGGCTCCCTTGGTCGCCCCTTTGACCTCGATTGAGAGATCGCCGTGAGCGATCGCCACCGGTGAAATGCTAATCCGCTCACCCATGACCACCGTGCCAGTGCGCTCGTTGAGCACGACCTTGGCACGCGTGTCCACGTTAACCTGCATGTTCTCGAGGAGTGCCAGCAGCTCCACCGCATTACCGTCGTAGGTGAACGGCACGACCACGTCCACGGTGCCGCTGTCGCGCGCGCTGGCGAACTTTCCACCCAGCTCGCCATTGATAGTGGCCGAGAGCCGCGCGGCGGTTGTGAAGTCGGGGCTGTGCAACGAGAGCCGAAAATTTTTCTTGGCGGCGAAATTGATGTCGATGTCCTTCTCGATGGTCGCGCCGTTGACGACTCGCCCGACCGTCGGGAAGTTCTTGGAAGATCCGTCCGCGACGCCGCCGATGCTTACCGGCCCTTGTGCGACTGCATAGACATTCTGATCTCCGGCGCGCAGCGGAGTGACCAAAAGCACGCCGCCCTCGAGGCTGCCGGCGTCACCGATGGAGCTGACGGTAACGTCAATTGGATTTCCGACGCGCGCAAAAGGCGGAAGCTTGGCAGTCACGATGACCGCCGCGGCGTTCTTTGATTTGACCGTGTTACCCTGGACTTCGAGGCCCAGCTTATTGAAAAGCCGACCCAGTGACTGCCCCGTGACATCGGCGCTCGAATCGCCGGTGCCTTTGAGGCCCACGACGATTCCGTAGCCAATGAGGATATTCTCGCGAACACCCTTGACGGTCGCGATATCCTTGATACGGGCCGCACGCGCTTCTCCAGCCGCTGTGAGCGAGATCAGGGCTAAAGCCGCGACGATGATTTTAGCGTAAAGCTTCAAGCCGGTATTCATAGAGTTTGCTCGATTTTACGATGTCGTCCTCGCCTATGTCCGAGCCTTTGACGATGCCCGTGATCGTCATCAGGCGCGGGGCGCCGTTCTTGTAAGGAATCCTCTTGGTCCCACGGATCTTGTAATTTCCATTGGGATAACGTTCAACGATCTCGGAGAGGACCTGATCGCCCTCCTTGATCTCCAGCGCCGACTTGAGGTCGATGTCCGCTAGGGTCGCCTGGCGGACTTGCGGCTCACCCGACATCGAGGTAGCGGCGGGCGCGCGGTTCTGAGCGTTGGTCGTCGCGGCGCCGTTAACGGTTGCGTTCGTTGCGTTGTTGGCCCCTGCGGCGCCATTGGCCTGTGGATTCGCCGGGGGAGGATTCAGCGCCTCGGCGCGCAGCTTGTCTTGCGCGATCGCGACTTCCTTGGCCTTTTCGGAGTTGTTGAGCGAGCGCTTCACTTCGAGTGTCATGTCGCGAAGAACTTCATTTTCGATATTCAGATTAACGATGTCACCGATGCCGCGGATCTTGTTTTTCGTGAAGTAATAGTTGGTCTGTCCATCCGAAGCCCACAACGAACCCTCGTTGGGCGACTCGTCGATGAAATCGGCGCGTGTCGCGCGGTTGCCGCTCTTGTATTTCCTCTTGGAGGCGGGCGGATTATTGGGTTGCGCGTTGAAGGACACTTCTTCGCCGCCGTCCTCACCGCCTCGGACGCGATCTCGATTGTTCTGTTCCTCGCGAGCCCCACCCACCCACGAGCCCTCGCGGGGAGCGCCCGGATCATCGCCGTTGCCGAAACTTGCGGGGCCACGTCCACGGCCGTCTGCCATCGCGTAACGGTCACGTCCGAAGCCGTTCTCGCCCATGCTTTCGGCAAGGAATCCGCGCTCAGGCCAGACTCCACCGGTGATCGGGCCCTCGGCGTACTCAGGCTCGTCGTTGAGGTCACGACGCAGGCCGCCCATCAAATTGCTGCAACCGGAGATGACGATCACAACCATGAAGAGTGTCGAAAGTCCGATGAATCTCGCGCTCACAGGCGCACCTCCACGGTTCCGCCATCCTTGAGCTCACCGGTGAACTCGCGCTTGGTCTTGCTTGCCATCACGCGGATACGTCCATTGAGGAACGCCGGCTCGGAAGCGACACCTTGCGTAGTGACGGTCAGCTCTCCTGAGGTGAGAAGGATCCGCACGGCATCGCCGCGACGGATGTCCGGGATCTTCTGCACTGCGGTCGCCGTCAGCGCCTGACCCTCGAGCACCGTCTGGCGGGCTTCAAGTCCATCGATCGATCGCGAGCGTGACAAGATCACTCCGCGGTAATCATACGCTTGTCCCATGGCGACGTTGATGTCTTGGAGAGCAAACATTTCAGATGTGAGTCTCTCGTTGGGCAGCACTCTACGCACGGCCACGTATGCGGGAACCATGGCCCGGTAGGGAATCCAGCCTTCGCCGCTCTTCCAGGCGATCTGCGCATAACCCTGAGCGGTGGTGGCCAGGACATGCACGCGTGCTGAGTTTGAGTCGTCGGCAAAGTTCTGGGGAGCGCGATTCCAGCGAATGTCGCCCGTCAATTCGATGCGGGCGCCGGAATAGCGTGCCGCTAGCTCACGCTTCACGCCTTCCGTCATGGAATCGTTTAGGGACTCCGTCGCAAAGGCACTAGCGACCGAAGCCGCCAATGCAAGTATAGTCGTGATCAGAAGTCTCGAAGACACTGGTTCGCCTCCCTAGCGTCTCTTCAGTTAATTAGATTCGTCACTTGATGTTGGCCGTCGCGCTCCACATTTGGTCCGCGACGCCCATCACTTTGGTTCCCATTTCATACGCACGCTGGGTCGAGATCATTTCGACCATGCTATTTGCTACATTCACGTTCGAGCCTTCCAACGCGCCCTGCTGGATCACGCCCACCCCGTTTTCTCCGGGCACCCCTTGTTGAGGCGCGCCGCTCGCAAGCGACGGCTTGTAGATGCCGTTACCGGTCGCATTGAGACCGGCTTCGTTCGGAAAATTGATGAGCTGGATCTGGCCGAGCGTCGCCTCTGCTTGACCAGAGAGCTGCGCCCGAACTTCGCCTTGGGGGGTAATGGTGATGCCGATCGTGTTGGCCGGCACCGTGATATTCGGGATGAGGAGCGAGCCGTCCGTGAGCGTAAGCCGGCTTTGGGCATCGAGATGAAACGCGCCATTGCGCGTATAACCGACTTCGCCGTTCTGTAGCTGGACAGGGAAAAAGCCCTTGCCGTCAATCATGAGATCGTACGGATGATAGGTCATGCGCGCTGGCCCTTGTTCGAAGATCTTGTGCGCGGCACCTACCTTGACGCCAAGACCCGTCTGTACACCCACCGGCGACTGAGAGCCGGCTCCAAGCGAGCCGCCCGGCTCCTTGGTCGTGGTATACATGAGGTCCTCGAACTCGGTGCGCGAACGCTTATAGCCATCGGTGTTCACGTTGGCCAAATCGTTGGAGATCCGTTGAATATTGGCTTGCTGCGCTTCAAGGCCCGTGGCCGCGGTGGTCAGTGCTTGAATCATAATTTCCCGATGTCGTTGGCTTCGCGACCCATCAGATCGCCATAGGTTTTCATGGCCTTCATGTCATGCTCGAATAGTCGATTGGCCTTAATGAGATTGGTCATCTCTTCGACGGGGTTGACGTTGGAAATCTCTAGAGCCCCCTGGCGGACTATGGTCTGAGGGGGCGCCTGCAGGGCGTTTCCCGGCCTCTTGTTGTCGTAGAGACCGCCCCCTGCTTTTCGGAGCATATTCTGGTCCTGGAACTCGACCACGCTGAGCCTGCCTACCAGCTCTTCTCCAGCATAGATCTCGCCTGATCCGTTGATGGAGAAATGCGTCCCCCGATCGCGCAGGTTGATGAACCGGGCTGCGTCCACCGCACCAGCCGCGACTCCTCCTTGAGTCGCGCCAGGTCCTCCTTGACCCAGCGGCTGGCCGGTGGCCTGGACTGGCTGCGCGGCCAGCCCCCCCGGAGACGAAGACAGCACGGGATATCCTTCGGTAGTCACTAACCGGCCATCCATGGCCACCTTGAGGCTTCCTTGTCTCGTGTAGCGAATCCCGTTGGGCGTGCTGACTTCAAGGAATCCCGGACCATCCAACGCCACATCCAATGGAGCGTTGGTGACCTTGAGACTCCCTTGCTTGAAATTCGTGTAGGTACCGTCGACGATGACAAAAGACTGATCCTTGCCATCGATCGGATAAAGATCCTTGTCCTTGATCGGACCTTGGGGAATGTCCTGCGGACCTTTCTCGCGCTCATTCGTAGCGAGATATTCGCGGAATGTGGGCAGGTCTTTTTTATAAGCGAGCGTATCCTGATTGGCCAGATTGTTGGCAATCATGTCCACATTCTGGGCCTGCGCCGAAGCGCCGGATACCGCTGTCCACATCCCTGTGGCCACGCTGATTCACTCTCCCCTGCAAGGGACATCATGTCCCCGCGGAGGCTAGAGAGAGCAATCGGCGTGCCGCGCGAGTGACTTGAGCCAAATCGTGTGGGTTGAATTTGCCGGGTTTAGCGGTACTGGCATCTATGCGTGATTCCAGATCAATTTTTTTCCATCCGGCTAAATGCTCGCGGTGGCAAGAAACTGCCGGGGCCGAAAGTTCCAACGCGAGCGAGTAAACTTTTCCGAACGGGCAAAAAAGATCCGATTTATGGGAATAATTTGCCGTGAGAATAATAGGAATCGACGATGGGTCTACTTCGGGAGCCGCAAAATATGACGAGACGCTCCCTCACGGGACTGTGAACCCTAGTGCAGATAATTGGCTCTTCGCGGAAACGAGTGGGTAACTTTCTACGGATTTCATAAATCCAGAGC
>CAYXVB010000009.1:34545-39883 GCA_964467785.1 uncultured Bacteriovoracaceae bacterium | reverse complement strand
AGTACTCGACCGCGTTGTTGGGAAAAAACTCACGGAACTCCGAGAAGAGCTGCGCGGCGAGCGTCTTGTTATGGCTCAGGATGAGCGTGGGCCGGTTGAGCTGCGCGATGACGTTGGCCATCGTGAACGTCTTGCCCGATCCCGTGACCCCGAGCAGGGTCTGGGCCTTCTTTCCCGCGCGAGCCTCGGCAACTAGCTTCTCAATAGCCTGCGGCTGATCCCCCGTCGGCTTGAAGGGAGTCGCGAGCTCGAATTTGCGGTCGGTAAAGATCGGCATCTGCGAAGTCTACACCTTACTTCATCACCGCGCGATAGCACTTGAGGAAGCGCTCGGCCATCACCCCGTCGTTGCCGACGAAGCCGATCGATAGGCGCAGGAGCCCCGGGGAAAGTCTCATCTCGGCTTGCTCCTTTTCTGGAATCTCGCTTGAAGTGCTGACCGAGGGACAGCTCATCAGGGTTCGCGAGAAGCCCAGGGAAACGGCATAAAGCCCGAATTTCTCGTCTTGCAAAGCATGCGCAAGCTTCATCGCCATGAGCGAGGTGCCACAGTCCACCGCGATCATCCCGCCCGCGCCATAACCCGGATTGAGCTGGGCAGCCAAGAGCTGATGGTATTCGTGACCTTTGAGCCCCGGGTAAATCACGTTCACGCCCGCGGCCTTCATCTGGTCGGCCAGCAGCTGCGCCGAGCGCGAGTGCGCGGCCATGCGGATCGGCAGATGATCCAGCCGCAGATAGAGCTCGTGAGCCACGCGCGGGTCCATCACCGGGCCGGTCAGCATGACCACGCCGGTGTTGATGTCGATGAGCGAGGCGATGAACTCCTGCGAACCCACGATCGCGCCGGCGATCAGGTCCGAGGAGCCGGAGAGGTACTTCGTGCAGGAATAGACGACTACGTCCGCACCGAATTTGGCGGGGGTGACCAGAACCGGAGTGAAGGTGTTGTCCACCACGAGCTTGAGTCCGTGTTTTTTCGCGATCCGGGACAGCCCGCCCAGATCCGAAACCGTGAGGAGCGGATTGCTCATCGTTTCGGTGTAAAGGACGCGGGTCTTAGGCGTGATCGCCTTTTCGATGGCGGCCAGATCGTTCATGTCGACGAAGTCAACCTGGATCCCGCTGCGGGGCATGAGGTTCTTGAATAGCGCATAGGTGCCGCCATACACCGTGCGCGAGCAGAGCAGGTGCCCGCCCTCGGGCAAGAGCTGGTGGATCGCGGCCGAAATGGCAGCCATCCCGCTCGCCACGCCCAGGGCCGCCTCCATGCCCTCGAGCGCGGCCAGCTTCTGGCCGAACATGTTCACCGAAGGGTTGGAATGCCGGCTGTAGAGGTAACAGCCCGGCTTCTCTCCGTGGAAGGTCTTGACCATGTCCTCGGGATCGAGAAACGTCGAAGTCGCCGCGACATCGACGACGGGGACAACACCCCCCTCTTCGCCGAAATGCTGCACATCACGCAAGGCTTGAATCGGGTCATAGGTCTTGAAGTTCATTTGTAGCTCCACGTCGTTCCTTGGGGTGAATCTTTGAGCACCACGCCGCGGGCGTCGAGATCCTTGCGAAGCTCGTCGTCACGGCCGAAGTTCGTGGCATTTCGTGAAGCGAGGCGCTCTTGGATGAGCTTTTCGATCTCCTCGGCCTGCGGCTTGGCGGCACCTCCCGCCGCGGGACGCGCCGCGCGGATTTTTTCGAGGTCTTCGAGCGCTTTTTTTGGATCGAGGCGGCCGATGCCGATCACTGAGCCGATTTCGTCTTCCATCGTGCGGATGAGCTCGGTCGCGCCGAGAACCGCCGCGGGGGTCGCCGCGGCCAAAGGTTCAGTGAGCACCCGATTGAAGTCACGGATCAGGGTAAAGAGCTCGCCCAGCGCGCCCGCCGTGTTGAAGTCGTTGGCGTAGCAGTCTTCGATCCTGAGGCGCGCTTTCTCGATGGTGGCGAGAAACTCGCCCCACATCCCCTCGGCTCGGAGATCCGCCCGCGCCCGGGACTGCTTCTGGACCTCCTGCGCGCGGGCCTTGGCTTCGTAAATGCGCTGGAGCGAAGTGAGCGCGTGCTCGAGCGTCTCGTCGGAGAACTCGATCGGAGAGCGATAATGCACCGAAAGCAGGAAGTAGCGCGCCACCTCCCCGCCGTAGCGAGTGAGAAAGTCACGCGCCGTCAGGATGTTTCCAAGGCTCTTGCTCATCTTGTCCTTGCCCATGTTGAGCATGGAATGATGCAGCCAGTAGCGAACGAACGGGGCGCGGCCACACGCGGCTTCGCTTTGAGCGATCTCGTTTTCATGATGCGGAAAGGTCAGATCCTCGCCGCCATGGTGTACGTCGATCTGGTCGCCGAGCCACTTCGAAGCCATGGCCGAGCACTCGATATGCCAACCCGGGCGTCCCTTGCCCCAGGGGCTGTCCCACGAAGGTTCGCCCGGCTTGGCGGGCTTCCAGAGCGCGAAGTCCAACGGATCGCGCTTCTTGGAGCTGACTTCGACGCGCGCTCCCGCCTCGAGATCGTCGATCGACTTGCCCGAGAGCTTGCCGTAACCTTCGAAGTCGCGGATCGAGAAAAGCACTTCTCCATCGGGCGCCACATAAGCCTTGCCCTGCGCGAGGATCTTCTGGGTCATGGCGGTGATTTCAGGAATATGATCGATGACCTTGGTCTTGTGCGTGGGCTCGAGCATCCCAGCCACCGCGTAATCCTTTTCGACTTCCTGGGTGTACTTGCGCGCGAGCCGCTCGGGAGTCATCCCCTCTTTTGCCGCCTGATTGATGATCTTGTCGTCGATGTCGGTGTAGTTGCGAACAAAGGTCACGTCGTAACCGGCCCGCTTGAAGTAGCGGAAGAAGAGATCCGACGTAAGGCCCGCGCGAAGATTGCCGATGTGAATGAGGCCATAGACGGTCGGCCCGCACGAATACATGCGCAGCTTGCCGGGCTCGAGGGTCTCGAGCGTCTCTTTCTTTCGAGTCAGGGAATTGGTCAGCTTGATCGGGCGGATTTGCGAGGACATGGGATGCAGCATAGCAAAAGACACCAAATGACAACCAGCATCATACTCTGACTTTACGCCGGCCTTCCCTGGGCATTCTCATCTTTGGTGCCCAACACTTCGGCCTAACACTCTGCGCTATCCATCCCCTCTGCCTCGGTGCCCGGACAGGTCTTAGTATTTCACCTTGCATCCCTCAGCGCTCCAAGAAAACGCGACCCAGGAATCTGCGGTGAGTTTCTCAGGCTGGGTGTTCCAGACTGACTTTCGATAGCCGACCACCTGTCCTTTGGGAAGATAAAGCTGCGCGTCCCAGTATTCGTCTTGCCGAACCGAGGGATCCGCCAGAGTGATCTTCTCTTCCACCCATCCTCTTCCATTGAAGACATTGCACTGAAATGAAGAAGGCAATTGGCTGCATCGGTAAGTTTCCGGAGTCATTCCCGGTTCGAGTCGGCACTCCGCCACTACGGAACCAAGCTGGAATTGACGAGTCTGTTCGCCATCAAACTCCAGAAAGGAAACGGGGCTCTTCTTCCATTCCTCATCGGTCAACAAAGACTTCATCGTCAAATGGCGAAATGCCTTCAACGAATAGCGAACCCTTTCACCGGCGGTGAACTCGCAATTTCCCCGCCCATCCACGGACTGAAGTTCCATGCGCGATCCGTCCGCAGTCCAGCGGGCTGCGGTCACTCCCGTGCAACTCCAGCGGGCTTTCAGATCGCTGCCGTATCCCCGGTAAGGCATTTCAACGCTCACCTGATCGGCGTCAATCCAGTCAAACTGGATTTCGGCCCTCTCATTGCTCCTGCCATTGAGTCTGCGAAAGTCCCTGAATCTCGCAAGCATGGGTGACCGTACTCCGCGAAAGGAAAAACCATCCACGACAGCGTCTTGGGTCGGACGAAGCTCACTTATTCCCGTCAAGCCATAGGAATCGGAATCCAACACATTCCAAATCCCCCGTTCTGTAGCCTCAATCTTGTAGGGAACCCCGCAGGAACGCTCCGTCATGCAACTCAAGACGGCCCGAAATCCAGGAATATTGAATGCGACTTGCCTACATCCGTTACGGATGCTCCCAAAAAGGACGACTTGATCGCTAAACTGAGACTTGAGGAACTTCTCCTCATCTTGATACCCGCAATCCAACCCGCCCCAGCCCCACTCCAGGAAACGCGCTCCGAGATATCGGCTGGCGTCAAAATATTCCTGTAGCGGACTCGCGCTGATCAGCACCTCATTGAGAGACCTCACCCGCAAACTGATCGGATTCCGCGCTTCGATAGCCTCACGAAAGATGAGCTCGTGGAGGATCAATACTGCTCGGTTATCCTCGTCCATCGCGTTCCAGAGTTCCTGGCTGATGGTGATGCGTTTATACGCTCCCCCCAGATTCTCCTCCGCAAGCTGAATGGCCACTTGCTGAATCTGGCAGCCGGGAGGGATCACCACGATCCCCTCGTCCGAAACATTGGGAAGCGTGCCGGGAAGAATCCGGGATTCGGATTCAAATCGCGCGAGCCATTCCAGATACTGCTTTGTACGCAGCGGACTCACCTCGGCCCAACGTCCGAGAACATAGCGAACTTTGTCCATCGCGCTCAGGCCGGCAGGGCCGAGATCGAGCTGGCGGCCGTTCATCCGGGCCTCGGCCAGATCCACCATCTCCACCCGGACGCCGGTAGGATTCTGGCAGTAGAACACGTCTCCACCATTGCCTAGCTCGTTACCGCCGGCCGCAAAGACGTGCCCGCTCATGAGCAGCGCAAAAACAATCATCCACTTATTTGCCATGATTTTTCTCCCCCTCGACATCGGTCAAAGGAATCAATTGAATCTGAAGCCTGTAAACTTCACTCGGCTCACCGTCCTCGAGCACTGCGGCCATTTTTCGCCGAAAATTCTTGATCAGCGCCCGGGCCTCTCCCAGCTTGGCCGGATCGGTGGCCACGGTGATCGAAGTGACGTCACGCCACTCGAGCGCGATCGCGTCCAGGCTGGCGCGGGCATCCTCGAGCTGACGTTCGTGCGCGCGCCGAAGCGCCGCGTTCTGCACCCCATCGCTCGAACGCACCCCCTGACGATGGGTCGGCACCCAGGAGCCCTTCCGCTCCTCGGCCAGCCCGAGTTCACTCAAGAGCTTCAATGCCGCAGTCACCTCCGGCACGGATGATCGGATGCGCGAGGCGATCCACCGCGGCTGATTCCGAAATCCACGTGTCTCCATCAGACTCAGGAGGGTGAAATGGATCGGCTCGGAAACGAGCTCAAAGATCTTCTGATCGAGGAGTGCCGGCTCCATCGGCGCGGGGCCGGCCGCCGCGGGAACCGCCGCAGGGGCAA
>CAYXVB010000009.1:8179-34535 GCA_964467785.1 uncultured Bacteriovoracaceae bacterium | reverse complement strand
AACGCAAGACCCATCCAGCGTGCCTGTTCGATCGGCGAAAGCCCCAGCCTCACCATGATCCGCTGGGCCGCTTTGGGCGTCACCGTCCGCGCGCCCGAAAAGTACTGGGACAAACGCCCAGGATTGATCTGCAGGTCCCGGCTGAAGCTGCGCAGGCTGTAAGCACCATTACGGCGCCGACGCTCGCGGTACTCTTGATGGAGCCGCTCCAGAAACGGTCGACTTAAGTTCATTGAGGACGCTTAACATAAGATCCGCAAGCGTTAAACTCATTCGGAAACAAATCGCTTCCACAATGGAAACAGACAGGAACTCGAACGCAATCCCCTCGATTTCCAGCCCACTTCAGGACCGCCTGCTTGACCCCCCGTTCCCTCGATCGGGGTTCGCTCAAAATGAAACAGGCGGCCGGATGAAAGCTCATCCGCCGCCTGTTTGAATCCCTTTCGGGGTCCGCTTCAGATCACGAAGCGAAAATCGTCTGGATTTCCTGCTCGATGACCGCTTCGTTCGCCTTCTTCGCGAGCGAAATCTCCTTCACGAGGAGCTGCTTGGCCTGATCAAGCATCTTGCGCTCTCCGAACGACAAATCCTTGCTGTGACGCAGCAGGAATAGATTACGCAGCACTTCGGCGATCTCGAAGATCGAACCGGTCTTGATCTTTTCCATGTACTCACGGTAACGACGGTTCCAGGTGGTCTGATCGATCTTCACATTGCGCTGTGAGAGGATGTCATAGACTTTCTTGACGTCCTTGGAAGACGCGATCTCACGAAGGCCCACGGATTCGACGTTGTCGGTCGGAACCATGATGGTCATCTGATTTTCGACGACTTGGAGGACATAGAATTTCTTGATCCTGCCCCCGACGTCCCGCTCTTCGATCCGCTTAATGATCGCAACACCATGAGCAGGATAGACCGCGTTATCACCAACTTTGAACATTCTGAAATACCTCCAACTGCTGCTGACCGGCTCACGCCGACCGCTCGCCCAAAACCTCTACCCGGTCTGTCGAAAAAGCCCTGTCACCAGGGCTTGATCCTTTTGGGCAGAAATTTGGACCGCGAGACCTTATCACGAGAATCCGCAAAATGTCAACACGCTCAACAGAAATGCTTCACGAGAACCTCTTGATATCGCAGACGTTTTACACACATGCTGAATACTTTTTGGACAGTCGGCATGGCCTCATCCGATCGCCCTATTTTTCTGCGATCAGCCAAGGCTTAACCGCATTTCAGTCGCGGTATGCTGGTCGCGCGGAAGAAATTCTAACGCGCCACTAGATGCGTCATGCATCCCGCGGCCCCATAAGCAAGCGGAGTGCCGAAGAAGTAGAATGAGCCTGAAATCGTCCAAGTTCTCGAAAACTATTCCGCTTCAATGGCGCACTCACCGCCAGCGCGCTGCCCACCTACAGAACGCCGCCCGGATTGCCTCGACAACTGTCTAAACTTTAGACACCTAAAAACGTTGCTCCCCGCCGAGAAGCCCGGATAGACCGGGACTCCTAGGCGGGGAGCAACGCTTTTGCGGAGGAAAAAGACGACTCGCTAAGGGTCGGAGCTTACAATTTAAGAGCGTCGAACGGGTACTCGCCGAGCTCATAGGCCTTGGCGGCGATGAGCTTCATGGCATCGTCATCGTTTTTGTCGATCGATTTGAAGTTGCTCTTGATGCGGCGGCCGGCGCGATTGAAAAACGCTTCGATGATCGCCAGCTCGAGCTGCACGGCCTCGAGATTTCCGCCGGCTTTCTCGATGGAGGCCGTCACGCGGGAGAGCACGCAGCACATCGCGTAGAAGTCGATCGCGATATCGGCGATCCGCTTTTGGGCGAACTGCTTTTTGTGGATGTTCTTGCCATGGCGGCGCAGGAGCACCTCCACCTGCGTGGCAAACTCGCCCGAGATCTCCTCGAGCTGGCCCGTGTACTTGTTGAGCGCGGGATGAGCCTTGGTCATCGTCTCGCCGATCACGCTGCGCTTGATGCGGCGGACGGCGAAGTCGGTCACGACGCCCAAGCCTTTGGTCGGATATTTGATCGCTTCGGCTAGGCCGGCGAGCTCCTGGCCGGGACCCTGCATGCCCGAAAGCGCGATGAACGCGCGCAGAATTTCGTTGGTACCCTCAAAAATGCGGTTGATGCGCGAATCGCGCAGCCAGCGCTCATACGGGTACTCTTTCCTGTAGCCGTTGCCGCCCCAGATCTGGTGATTCTCGTCCATCACCTCCCAGACCATCTCGCTGGCATACACCTTGGCGTTCGCGCTCTCGAGCGAGTAATCGCAATCACCGCGGTCGATCAGCGATGTCGTCATGTACGTCATGCTCTCGGCGACGTAACACTGCATCATCATGCGGCCGATTTTCTCCTTGATCATGCCGAATTCGCCGATTTTGGACTTGAACTGGACGCGCTCGTTGGCGTGCGCGACCGAGGCCTTGATCGCGTTCTTGGCGCCGCCGACGCAGCCGGCGGCCAGACCCATGCGGCCGTGGTTGAGCACGTTCATGGCGATCTTGAAACCCTGCCCGACCCCGCCGATCACGTTTTCGACCGGCACCTTAACCTTGTCGTAATGGATCGCATTGGTCCAGGAACCGCGGATGCCGAGCTTGTGCTCGTGCGGGCCGACGGTGACGCCTTCAGCCGGGATCTCGAGGCCGAAACAGGTCACCTTATCCTTTTTCTCGCCGCCTTCGATCACCTCGGTCTTGGCGAAGACGGTCATGAAAGTGGCGACCTCGCCATTGGAGATCCAGAGCTTGTTGCCAGTGAGGATGTAGTGGGACTTGTCCTCGGAAAGCACCGCGCGCGTCTGGATCGACGCGGCGTCGGAGCCGCTCGAGGGCTCGGTCAGGCAAAAGCAGGCGATCATCTCGCCGGAGGCGAGCTTGGGCAGCCAACGCTTCTTCTGTTCGTCGCTGGCGAAGAGCATCACGGCCTTATAACCGATGCTCTGGTGCGCGCCGGAGATCACCGCAAGGCTCGCGTCGGTGGCGGCGAGCTCCTGCATCACGCGCGCATAGCCGAACTGCGGGAGACCGAGCCCTCCGAGATCCTCCGGCACAGCCATGCCGAGGATGCCGAGCTCGGCAAGCTTCTGCACGATCTCATGGGGTGCGCCCCCTTTTTCGTCCCATTCCGGTGACTTCACGTTGTCCTTCGCGAATTTCTCAAGCGAGTCCCGGATCATCGAGACCGTCTCGCTGGTTTCCGGCTTGAGCTTCGGGAACGGGAAAATCAGCTCCTCCCGGATCTGGCCGAAGAAAAAGGATTTCATGAAACTGTTCTGTTCGAGCGGCATAGTTTGAGGACTCTCCGTTGAATTTTTATCTTCATTCAGTGTTCCATATCCCTGGGGCGTTGTCTCGCGATTAGCGGCCCGCTTCTGGGCACCCTTTTTCGGCGCTCCTCCCTACTGACAAATTGTCAGCCCTTCGGGCCTGCTTCGACTGATTCTGACATTTTGTCAGACACCGCGCGCAACGCTCACGAAGCGTTCGGAGCGACAAAGAATTTACGCGCGAAATTCCGGGCTTTTTCCTGCATTTTCTGACCTGGCTGGTCGGAAAATTTTCTGCCGCCCCTTGGCATCGCTCTTGCGTTAACAGCTGTTTGCCATGTCAGCAGACGATGACTCCAACTCGAAACCGCATCTAAAGAAGTTCTCCGACGCGTTTGGCGCCATTGGCGAAAAGACGGGCCGTTTCTTCGCGCGCACCCGGAACATGGACGTATCCCAGCTCCGGTCGGGGCTTCGGAACCTCGATACGGCCACATTCGTCGAGTGGGCGAGCAAAACCTTCAAGAGCCGGGGGTTGGGTTTCTACACCCGCCTCGTCACGGTCCTGCTTTGCACCTTCTTCTTCGCCGATCTCGCCGCCCTGTTCGCGGGGCGGTACATCCCGGAGCCTCCGATCGCCCGCCCCGTGCGAGGCCAGGCCCGCAAAATCCGCACGATCGACGATTACACGCCGATCTTCACGCGCAACTTGTTCAACAGCAAAGGGCTCATCCCGGGCGAGGACAACCAGTCCACCGACTTGGGCGGCGTCCCAGTCCGTACGAGCCTGCCCTTCAACCTGATCGGCACTATCATTCTGCGTGACGAACTGCGCTCGATCGCCACGATCGAGGACAAAGCCGCCAATCTCGTCTACCCCGTCCGAATCGAGGACGAGATTCCCTCCAAGGCCCGCATCGTCAAAGTCGAAGCGCGCAAAGTCGTATTCGTCAATCTTTCGTCGGGTCGTCGCGAGTTCGTGGATCTCCCCGAGGAGATCTCGGCGATCAATCCGCGCATCACTCTCGGCGGCGGCATGGGCGTCGGAATCGAGCAGACGGGCTCGAACCAGTTCAACATCTCGCGCGCCGAGGTGGACAACGCCCTCAAGGACCTCAACAACATCCTGACCCAGGCCCGCTGCGTGCCGAACTTCGAGAACGGCGCCACGGCGGGCTTCAAGTGTTTCCAGATCGTGCCTGGAAGCATCTATGACAAGCTCGGCCTCAAGAACGACGACGTCATCGTCGGCGTCGACGGCCAGCCGATCAACGATCCCGCGGCCGCTTTCGGCATGCTCAACCGCCTCAAGGAGACCCCCCACCTCGAGCTGCAGGTCAAGCGCAATGGCCGCCCCCAAACACTGGTTTTCGACATTCACTGAGGTGAACAGGCATGACCCAATTGACGAACGCGGCAAACAAGATCACCCTCGCTCCCGACACTCTCCCAAGAGGCACCCGCGCCGAAACCCAGACGGAGGGACTCTCCGAGATTCATACCGACGACCTCCGCTGGCTGCAGATCACGGCGAGCCTGATCAGCCTCATCGGCGTGGCCGGGCTTCTCGCGCTGATGACTCAGGGCGCTTGGGCCGCGGATCCGAACTCGGCCGGAGGCCTCAGGCCGGGCGCGCGGACGTTCACCAATCCTTTTGCCAATGCGCCGACTCCGGGCGGAAGGCCAAGCTTCTTCGAGGAAGACGACGAAGACGAGCTGTCCTTTCCTCCTCCGGGCCAGTCCTCGGTCGGCAACACAGGGGGTAGCTCGGGCGGCTCCCCGGGCGGCGGTTCTCCGAGCGGCGGTACGCCGCGCGGAGGCGGCACGTATTCGACGGCTGGCAACAGTGGCGGAAACACCAGTATGGGAGGCGGCCCGAACGGCGGCGTCGTGACCCATCGATCCGTTCAAAATATCGAAGTCAATAATGAGACCGGCGACGGAAGCAAGGAACTGGTCACGGACTTCAATTTCCCGGACGCCGACATCCTGGATATCGCCAAGACGCTGGGAAAGCTCACGGGCAAGAACTTCATCCTCGATAAAGACGTCAAAGGCCGGATCACGATCGTTTCCAACTCGTCCATCACGGTAGGCGACGCTTGGAGAGCTTTTCTGACGGCGCTCGACATCAACGGCTTCGCCCTGATCCCTTCTGGCAAGTACATCCGCATCGCGCGCCAGCGCGACGCACGCGACAAGCAGCTCAAAACCTACTCGGGCGAGTTCTCGCCGGACACTGACGCGCTGATCACCCGCGTGTTCCAGCTCAAGTACATCGACTCCGAGGAAGTGGCCCGTACTTTCCGCAGCTTCATGCCGGCCAACTCCCGCATTATCCCCTATGATCAGACCAATACGGTCATCGTGACGGACACGGGCTCCAACATCTCCAAGCTCGCCAAGATGCTCGAACTGCTCGACGTCGAGGGCTATGACCTCTCCATCGAGGTGATCCCGGTCAAATTCGCCTCCGCCTCCGAACTCTCCAAGCTGATCGACCAACTCATCCCGGGCACTGGGGGCGCCAGCGCGGGCGCGCCAGGCGGCGGACCGCGCTTTGGCGGGATGGGCGGCCGCTTCAACGCGCGCCGAACCAAAGAAGGCGGCGTCATCAACACGATCATCGGCGACGAGCGCACCAACACCTTGATCGTCAACGCCAACGTCAAGGGCGTCGATCAAGTCAAGGAGCTCGTGGCCCGCCTCGACCAGAAGCTCCCGGCCCAGACTGGCGGCGGCAAGGTCCACGTCATGTACCTGCAGTTCGCCGACGCCGAGGCGATCGCAAACACGCTGAACAACCTTTCCTCGAGCGGGCCGCGCCCGAGCGCGATACCGATCGGCGGCGGAACGGGCATCAATCCAGTCAGCCAGAACCTCTTTGAAGGCTCGATCAAGGTCGCGGCCGACAAGGCCACCAATTCGCTCGTCATCACGGCGTCCCCTTCGGACTTCGTGACCGTCCAGCGCGTGGTGGGCAAGCTTGACATCCCGCGCGACGAGGTCTTTGTCGAGGTCGTCCTCCTCGAAGTCTCGATGAGTAAGACGTTCGACTACTCGGCTTCGATCGGCAGCCCCACTTCGGGCATCCTCTCCGCGCCGAACTCGGATTTCTTTGCCTGGATCCAGAACCCCGCGAGCCAAACCGGGGCTGTGCTCCCCTTCAAAGCCGGTAATCCCGGTTCGATCTCCGTGGGCGGCACGAGCTATTCCGTCTCCGATGTCCAGGGGCTGATCAAGGCGATCCAGTCCAACTCCAAGTCCAACGTTCTCGCCACGCCTCAGATCATCGCGCTGGACAACACGGATGCAACCTTCGAGTCGACCGAAAAAGTCCCGATTCCCAAGAGCAGCGTGACCTCGACCGGCGTCGTGACTCCGAGCATCGAGTACCAGCCGGTCACTCTTTCGATCAAGATCAAGCCGCAGATCAACAAGCGCTCGAACTTCGTTAAGCTCGACATCACGACCCAGATCGGAAGCATCAATACCGGCTCGGTCCCCAAGGCGCTCCAAGATCAGGCCTTCAGCTATCTCGATCGCTCGGCCACGACGACCGTTGTCGCCGGGGACGCCGACACGATCGTGATCGGCGGCCTGATGCGGGATCGCATTTCGGAAACGGTCAACAAGATCCCCCTGCTGGGCGATATCCCGATTCTGGGCTGGCTGTTCCGCGCCAAAAGCTCGGTTACGGAAAAAACCAATCTTCTGGTTTTCCTGACCCCCCATATTGTGCGACAGTCCGAGGCCCAGTATGCCAAGGTCCGCTCGATCCTTGACCGCAAGCTCAAGGACCGGGATGACATGATCGAAGCGGATATGGGCGGCGAGGATCCGCATCGCAAGCAGCGGGACAAGATCATCCGCTCGCTGCCCAATCTGGAAGACATCATGGCGCGCCGAAATAGCTCCGTGACTATCGGCGAGGAGGATGGGCCGGCCGCAGTACCCGCTCCTGCGGAGGAAAAAAACAAGTTCAAGCATCCGGCTCCAGCCGCGCCCGCGGCTCCGGACGCACCGGCCGGGAGCACGGGCCCGGCGGCTCCGGCAGCAGGCCCCGAGACACCGACCGCTCCGCCCGCCCCCCCCACGGGCGACGTGCTGGCACCGCTCCCGGGAGACGTCCCGGCCCTGCCTTCGAGCTGAACGAGATTGGAACATCAGGAGTCGATTGAAATGGCATTGTCCGCCCAAGCCCAGAAAGTCCTCTCGAGCAGCCGGATTGGCGAGATCCTGGTCAAGCACACCTCCTTGACCAACGAGCAGCTCAATGAAGCGCTGACGCTCCAGGCCGCCGACGGCGGACTGCTGGGCGAAATCCTGCTTCGTAAGCAGTTGGTCACCCCGCACGAGTTGATGCGGGCACTCTGCGTCCAGATCGGAATCCCCTTCGCCGACGACCTCAAGGCGGCGGAGATCGATCCCAAGCTCGTCAACGACGTCCCGATCAACTACGCCAAAACCAAGGAAGCGGTGCCGCTCAGGCTCGAGTCGACGCCAAAAGGCGATATCCTGACCCTCGCCGTCGCCGACCCGTTCAATGAGACGATCGCTGACGACTTCCAGGTTCTGACCGGCTATCCGGTGCGCCTGGTGGTCTCCACGAGCCTGAAGATCCAGGAAGCGATCAACCGAGTCTATGAGCGCAACACCGGCAACCTGGTCGACAAGATCGAGGGCGAATTCGAGGACAATTACGACCTCGAAGGTCCGATCGATATCCTCGAAGCCACCGAGCACGACGCCCCGGTCATCAAATTCGTCAATTCGCTGATCTTCCGCGCGGTGAAGGAAAAGGCGTCCGATATCCACATCGAGCCATTTGAAAAGGAATTCGTCGTCCGCTTCCGCGTCGACGGCGTCCTTTACGACGTGATCCGCCAACCCAAGCGCGCCCATGCGGCGATCTCCTCGCGCATCAAGGTCATGGGCACCCTGGATATCGCGGAAAAGCGCCTGCCTCAGGACGGCCGCATCAAGATCAAGATCGCGGGCAAGGACATCGACCTTCGTCTATCGACCGTGCCCACCAACCACGGCGAGCGCCTGGTCATGCGTATCCTCGAGCAGTCCTCCACCGTGCTGCGGCTCGACCAGCTCGGCTTTTCGCCGGAGAGCTGCACCACTATCGAGCGCCTCATCTTCGCCAAGTACGGGATCATCCTCGTGACCGGCCCGACGGGCTCGGGTAAGTCCACCACGCTCTCCTCTTGCCTGGTCAAGCTCAACAGCCCCGAGCGCAACATCATGACGGTCGAAGACCCGATCGAATACCAGATTCCCGGCATCAACCAGGTGCAGGCCAATCCCAAGATCGAATTCACCTTCGCCCGCGCGCTCCGCGCCTTCCTCCGCCAAAATCCGGACGTCATCATGGTCGGCGAAATCCGCGACAAGGAAACCGCCGAAATCGCCATCAAGGCCGCGCTGACCGGTCACTTGGTGCTCTCCACCCTGCACACCAACGATGCGGCCGGCGCTCCTCCCCGGCTCATCGACATGGGCGTCGAACCGTTTCTCGTGGCCAGTTCCCTACTCGGCGTGGTCGCGCAGCGCCTGATCCGGCGGGTATGCACCAAATGCCGCGAGCCGCACATGCCGACCGACTTCGAGATGCAGGAGCTTGGCCTTTCCTCCATTCCGACCGGAGCCACGATCTACAAGGCGGTGGGTTGCCCCACCTGTTCCAAGAGCGGCTACGCCGGCCGTACCGTGATCCACGAGCTGATGCTGCTCGACGACAATATCCGCTCTCAGATCGTGCGCCGCTCCTCGGGCGTCGAGCTCAAGAAGGCGGCGCTGGCCAACGGCATGATCACGCTGCGCGAAGACGGCATCCGCAAAGTCTTCCAGGGCATCACCACCGTGGACGAGCTGATGCGCGCCACGCACGCCGAGGTCTGATCGCCATGGCACCGATCTTCGACTACAAAGCGCTCAACGCCGCGGGCAAGAACGAAAAAGGCATCGTCGAAGCCGAAAACGCCCGCGCCGCGCGCGCCCGGCTCAAGAAGCAGGGCCTGATGGTGACCCAGATGACGGAGAAGTCCGCCAGCAAGCCCTCCGCGGGCGGCGGCATCCCCTTCATCGGCAACCGCGTGGGCCAAAAAGACGTGACCTTGATGACCCGGCAGCTCGCCAGCCTGGTCAAAGCCAACATTCCGCTGGTCGAAGCGCTCAACGCCTTGATCGAGCAGACCGAGAACGAGAAGCTCAAGGTCACGCTCGCGCAGGTCCGTGACGATGTGAACAGCGGCTCGAGCCTGGCCAAAGCCACGGGGGCCCATCCCAAGGTCTTCGACACTATTTTCGTCAACATGATTGAGGCCGGCGAAAGCTCCGGCACCCTCTCGCTGGTCCTGCTGCGATTGGCGGACCTCAAGGAAGCGCAGATGCGCCTGCGCTCCAAGATCATCAGCGCCTCGACCTACCCGGCCCTGATGATGGGTGTCGCGGGTTTTCTGATGCTCGCGATCTTCACCTTCGTGATCCCGAAGCTCGCCAAGGTCTTCGAGTCGATGAACAAGCCGATGCCGGCGACCACCAAGGCGCTGCTCGTGCTGAGCGACTACATCATCACCTACTGGCCGCTCCTGCTCGTCGCCGCCATCGCGGGCGTGGTCATGTTCAAACGTTACATCGCGGGCAACGGCCGCCCTTGGTGGGACCGCTTCAAGCTCAATCTCCCGGTCGTGGGAACGCTCATCCAAATGATCGTCGTCACCCGGTTTTCGCGCACGATGGCCACCCTGCTTTCCAGCGGCGTGCCCATTCTGACCTGCCTGTCCATCGCCAAAAACCTCGTGGACAACGTCCCCATCGCCAACGCGATCGCCGAAGCCCGCGAAAACATCACCGAGGGCCAGTCCATCGCCGATCCGCTCAAGCGCAGCGGGGAGTTTCCGCCCCTGATGATCCACATGATCGCCATCGGCGAACGCACGGGTGAGCTCCCCGGGATGCTTAACAGCGTGGCCGACACCTACGAGGAACAGGTCAACACCCGCATCGACGGACTCACCAGCTTGCTCGAGCCCGCGATGATCATCGGAATGGGCGGCGCGGTCGGCTTTATCGTGCTATCTGTAATGATGCCGCTTTTGGAAGTTTCAAACATCAACCAACGCTGAAGGAGAGAACACAGCAATGCCCCGTAAAATCGCAAGAATGATCAGAAGCTGGCAGCGCCGCAGCGCGCGACGCGCGCACGACGTGGCGGGTTTCTCGCTCATCGAAATGCTCATCGTCATCGCCCTCATGGCGCTCGTCGGCACCTTCGTCGTCGGCAACGTGATGCGCAAGTACGACCAGGCCAAAGTGGACGCCGCGCGGATCCAGATCCGCCAGCTCGGCACGATCCTCGATGACTTCCGCCGCGTCTGCGGCTTCTACCCCACGACCGAGCAGGGCCTCGAGGCGCTGATCAAGGCTCCGGTCGGCGGACGTGAGTGCAAAAACTACGACCCCGAGGGTTTCATCAAAGACAAGAAGGTCCCGACCGACCCGTGGGGCAACCTCTTCGTCTACGAATCGGATGGCAATAAGTACGTCATCAAGTCCCTGGGCTCCGACCAAAAGCCCGGCGGCGACGGCTTCGACAAGGACATCTCGTCCGACGACCTGGGCGGCTGATCGATGGTTGTCGGCAGGGCGCGGACCGGAATTCAGCGAAAGGACGTCGGCGGTTTCAGCCTCATCGAGCTGATCGTCACCGTCGCGATCATCACGCTGATCACGGTCTTCGCTCTGCCGAGCATCTCCAGCTATTTCCAGGTATCGCTGGCCTCCTCGAGCCGCGAAATCGCGGCGATCGTCAAGGAGACCTACAACTCCGCCGTCATCACCGGCAAGGTTCACCGCATCGTCTACGACCTGAAAAAACAGGAATACTGGGTGGAATCGGGCCCGGCCACGATGCTTTTGGACACCAAGGAAACCAAGGAGAAAGAAGAGCGCCGCAAGCGCTTCGCGCCGCTGGGCGCCGAGCCGCCGCCTTCCCCCTTCAAGCTGGAGCGCTCGATCACGCGCAAGAAAATCGAGTTGCCCCGGGGCGCGTCTTTCGAGGACGTGCAGACCGAGCAGAGCGCGGAACCTATCACCGAGGGGCTCGCCTACACCCACTTTTTCCCACATGGCATCGTCGAACAGACGGTGATCCATCTCAAGGACGAATCCAAGCATCGCAACTCGCTCGTCATCTCGGCGATCGGCGGACAGACGGATGTTTATGAACGTTATGCATCAGCTCAGGAAATTCTGGGCCAGCAGTAAGGCCGCCGCCGCACGACGCTCCTTCGGGGCGCGGATCCCGGCAGGGAGCGAGGGCGGCTTCACGCTCCTCGAAGTGATCATCGCCATGGCCATCATGGTGATCGCGCTCTCTTCGATCCTGAGCATGGAATCGAGCGCCATCAACGCCTCGGCCAAGGCCAAGACGCTCAACGTGGTGACCATGCTCGCCCGCGGACGGATGATCAGCACCGAATACATGATCGAGGGCAAGACCTTCGAGGAAGTCAAACCCGAGGACGGCGGGACTTTCGATCCGCCTTATCAAGATTACCGTTGGACCTCCAAGATCAAGGAAGTCGAGTTCCCGAACCTCGTCGCGGGCGCCGCCAACAAGAAAGAAGGCGGCAGCGGCGGCGAAGACGAAGTCATGGCGACGATGAGCAAACTCATCACCAAATTCCTTTCCAAGGCGGTGCGCGAGGTGAACGTCACCGTTTATTGGAAAAAAGGCACGGGCGAACAGAGCTACACGCTCACAACCTACTGGGTGGACCTGAACCATGAGTTCTCGCTCAGCGAATAAGATCCGCGCTCCAGGCCGCGACCGCGCGGGCTTCACTCTCATCGAGGTCCTGATCTCCATGGCAGTGCTGGTCATGTTGAGCTTGGGCATCTACCAGGCCACCACCAGTACCTTCCGCCTCCGGGACAGCCTCCAGCGCGAGGGCGACTTCTATAACAACATCCGGCTTGCGATGGACATCCTCCAGCGCGACATCACCCTGCTATACAGCCCGACCATCATGCTTCCTCCCGCCAATCCCGCCGAAGCGGCGCCCGAAAGCCGCGAGCAGGTGGCGATGAAGCAGCTGCTGTCCGGCGACCTCGGGCAGGCCACGGACTTTTGGGCGCCGGCGGTGGACTCCTCGGGCGTCCGTCCCTCGCGCTTTCTCGGGACAGACAGCAAGCTCAGCTTCATCTCCGTGTCGCACCTGCGCGTCTACAAAAACGCCACCGAAAGCGAGTTCGCTCGCGTGAGCTACGAGCTGCGTCGCGATGAGACCGCCGCCGTCGGCACCGACGCGATGGTCCTGGTCAAGACGGAGAATACGAACGCCTTCGAGGTCGAGGACCGCAAGGACCGGGCCTTCATCCACACCTATCCCCTGCTTCGTGGAATCAAGAAGCTCAAATACCGTTACTACCGAAAAGACCGCGACAACTGGTACAACAGCTGGGACAGCACGACCGAGGACTTCAAGAACATCTATCCCGATATCGTCGAGATCACGGTCGAAGTGTCGGCCGGGCCTACGCTGAATTTCGAGGGCAAATACGTCTTTCGACCGGAGGTGCCGCTGCGTGGCCTCGACCCAAGCACCTGAAACCCATCGTCCCCGCGCGAAGAGGCTGCGCTTCGCCCCCCGTCCACCCCGCCGCCGCTCCAACACCGGCGACGGCGCGTCAGGCCGTGACGGCGTCGCCCTGTTCATGGTGCTAGCCGCAGTGAGTATGCTGGCCATCCTGGTCACGGAGTTTACCTATACCGCCCAGGTCAACCAAAAGATCGCCTACGACGGCCTCGACCAGCTCAAGGCGCACTATCTGGCCAAAACCGGGCTGAAACTCTCCCTGCTTCGACTCAAAGCCTATCAAAACGTCAAGAACGCCGTGGCCGGCGCGAGCGGCGGTGGCGCGGTCCCCGGACTCAATCGCCAGCTCGTCGAAAAGATCTGGAGCTTCCCGTTCTTTTACCCGATCCCCACCAACCTTCCGGGCATGACCTTGACCGAGCGAGACTTGATCACCAAGTTCCAGAACTCCTCGGGCCTCGACGGCAAATTCTCGGCACTCATCGAGTCGGAGTCATCCAAACACAACCTCAACTCGATCGTGCCCCGGGTGCAGGCTTGGGCAGCCGCGTCGCCCAGCCCCTCTCCCAGCGCGAGGAGCACGGCCGCCAGCTCGGGCTCGGGTGGCGCCGGCGCCCCCAACCCAAACCCGAACCCATCGCCCTCGATCGACCCCGAAGAAGCGCGCAAAAGCCTTTCCGAATACCTCTATCAGCTCGTAGCCCAAAAGGCGGAAGGCGACACTGAATTCGCAGCGGAATACCGCGACTTCAAGCCCGACGAGCTGATCGACGCCCTGGCCGGATGGTCCGACGTCACCTACGAACGGCGCAACCAGGCCTCGCGCGACGCCGTTCCCCTCAAGCGTGCGCCGTTCTACAGCCTGAGCGAGCTCCACATGATCTCCGGGATGGATGACACGCTTTACGACCTATTCGCGCCCAACCTCACCGTCTCGATGACGGGCGGAGTCAATGTCAACACCGTCAAAAAAGAAGCGCTGCACGCGCTCGTTCCTCAAATGAACGCGGACGAGCTCGCCGAGTTCTTCAAGTTTCGCGATAACGAGGAGCAGGACAACACGTTCAAAGACGCCGACGCCTTCTTCAAGTACCTGACCAAGGTCTCGTCCTTCCGGGGCAGCGAGGCCGAGGTGCAGAAATTCCGCGAAAGCCTCGACAAGCGGGGTATCCGGATCATCACCGACGAGTCCCAATTCAAAATCACAGTCCAGGCCTCGGTCAACCAGTCGACCCGGACCATTGAAGCTTGGGTGACCCTGAGTACTCCGAAAAAGTCGGGGCCCACGCCCCCGGTCGGCGGCGGAGCGGGCAGTCCCGCGGGAGGCCTTCCGAGCGCCACCGGGACCTCCTCCATGACATCCCCCTCGCGGCCCGACACTGGCCTTCGGATCACTTATATGAGAATTTTATGAGGGGGCAGACATGAGAATCCTCGGAATCGATTTCGGGACGACCAGCATCAAGGCCGTTGAGCTCGACAGCGCCTTCGGCCGCTACGAGATTCGGGATTATTACGAACATCCGATCGAGCCGGGCACCGAGCCCTCCCTTGCCCTTTCGCGTCTGCTCCAGGCCCTGCCCAAGGCTCCCGACCGGATCGCGATGGCGATGCCCACCCGGCGCCTCACCTTCCGCAACCTCCAGCTTCCGACGCGCGATCGCAAGACCATCCAGACCACCGTAGGCTTCGAGCTTGAGGACGAGCTGCCGTTCCCGATCGAGAAAGCCGTCTACGACTACTCAGTCCTCTCACAGGCCAAAGCCGGGACCATGGTCCATGTCGCCGCCACGCTCAAAAAACATCTCCAAGATACACTCGAAACCTGGCAAAACGCCGGCGTGGATCCGGACGTCGTCACCAGCGAAAGCTGGGCCTACCGCTCGTTCCTCAATCGGGTCTTGAGCACCCCCGATCAGCAAAAGCCGGTTATCCTCGTCGATGTCGGCCATTCGCGCACGGTCCTCTACACGCACATGAACGGTTTTCCAGTCATGATCCGCGAGATCGCCTGGGGCGGCCAGGACTGCACGATCGCCCTGGCCCAGCACTACCAACTCAACCAAGAGCAGGCCGAAACCGCCAAGCGCGACAACGGCTTCGTGGCTGACGAGCCGCAGCGTGGCGCCCTCACGCCCGAACAGGCCGAGGTCTCCGACACCCTCATGGGCGCGGTTCGCGAGCTCATCGTCGAAATCCGTCAGGCGATGTTCGCGTGCAAAAGCGCCACGCACCAGAACGTGGCCAAGATATTCATTGCCGGGGGAGCATCGCAACTTCCCGGCCTCGCGCGCGTCATCGAGGAGTCGCTCAGAGTGCCGGTCCGCCCCGTACAGGCGCTCAGCTCCATCGCCACATCCGGCATCACTTACTCCGAGCACACCGATGCAGTTTTCCTGCTCGCGGCCGCGGCCGCCGTCTCGCAGATCGGCAATGACCGCAACCTGATCATCAGCTTCCGCAAGGGCGCGTTCTCCAAACAGGGACGCTCCCGCGAGCTCAACATGGCCGCGCTCCGACGCCCCCTGCGTGCCGCGGCGCTCGTGGCCGCATCGCTTTTCGTCAGCCTGATCGTCGAATCACAGATCTATCGTTCGCGTCTCAAGGATGTCGACATGCAGCTCGAGCGTTCGCTTAAAGGCTTTTTCCCCTCCATTTCGGCCAGCGCCACGCGCAACTACCTCATCAACACCGACTCCCTGCGCTCCGCGATGAACAAGGAGCTCTCCAAGCAGCGCGAGCTAGCCAAGCTCTCCAACCCCAATCCGCGTTCCCCGCTGGATGCCCTCAAAAAACTGTCGACTACCCTTCCCAAGGATACCGTCGTCGACCTGACGCAGTTCCAGATCGGCGCGGCCCCCGGCTCTTCTTATACTCCCAGCGGTGGTCCTGATCCTGCGATCTCGATGACTTTCCTGGTCGCCAATCCGCAGATGATCGAGCGCCTTCAAAGCCAGCTTTCCACCAAGGTGTCCAACCTCCAAAAGGGCAAGGTCGAAGATGTTCCACCTGGCCCAGGCGCCCCCAATGCCCGTTTGAAGGTCACCTTTACCGGCAAGCCGACGGAGGATCTGTATGCTAACTGACTCCCGCATCACCGAATTCTTCAGCAGTCTGACGGATCGAATCACCGAGCAGGCCTGGTTCCAAGAGCTTAAGGGAAAGTGGGACGAGCTTGATCCCCAGAGCCGACTTTATCTGCAGATCGCGGGAGCGGTCACGTCGGTGGTTTTGGTGCTCGGAGGCGCAGGCAGCTTCGTTTGGAGCGTCCACTCTCTCAAGCGCGAGCTCACGGAAAAATCCGAGCTACTTTCTCAGCTCCAAAGCTCCAACGAGGAGCTGCGTCGCCTCAAAGAAAGCACGGCATCCCTGAGCGGAGCCAGCACGGGAGCGAACGATCCCTGGCAGCCGTATCTCACCAATATTGCCGCGTCCAGCGGCGTGCCCAAGGAGTCCGTCACGGTTTCCGACGAAAAAAAGGGCTCCGGCTCCGAACAGGTCAAAGAATCCCTCTTCGAGATCAACCTCAAGCACGTCAACCTCAGGCAGGTGGTTCGCTTCGCCTTTGCCCTGGACTCGGGAACGCGCCCCGTCAAAACTCGAAATCTTCTCGTTGACACCCAAGGCGACCCCGCGGGATACATGGACGCTACTTTGTCGATTTCGGCATTCACCCTCTTGAACAAGTGATGGGCATTCTTTCATGAGCGCTGACGATCATTTCCTCCCCCTGGACAACTCCGGCGTTTCTGCCATGGATCCAGACGGAGCGGACTCCGCTTCCGCCGATCAACAGAACGAACCATCCCGGGCCAAAGTCTGGGGCAAGCGGGTCCTTTGGGGTTTTTTCGCGATCTTGTGCCTCATCTTTTTCACGGTCCTTAAGCTGCCTGAGGACCGGATCAAAAACTACATCCGCGGCACGATAGCGTCCGTGCTCAGCACTCAGGGTATCGGATTCGCCAGTACCCAGGAGTTCCTGTCCATCGGCTGGGGCGTCTCCTATGTCCTCAAGGACGTGACGCTGACCATCCCTCCGGCGGGTGACACCGTTCATATCGATCAGATCAGCGTGGCGCCCGCGATCATTCCGGCGCTCACGGGCAAGCTCGGCGGCTCGTTCTGGATCAAACAAGGAATGGGCTCGATCAACGGAACCGTGTCGATGCGCGGCGAGGTGATCGATGCCGATGTCTCGCTCGGCTCATTCGAGGTGCAAAAGACAGGGCTACTCCCGGCGCTCGCCGGCGTGCAGGTCAACGCCACCATCACGGGCAAGGCCAACTTCCACGGCGACCCCAACCAGCCTTCGAGCTGGGAAGGCAAGGCCGATCTTGATCTAAAGAACGTCGGCCTCGAACAGCAAAACATCATGGGCTTTTCGATCCCTCGAGTGACGGTCTCCACCGGCAAAGTCGACGTGGTCATCGAAAGGAGCAAACTCACCTTCCGAACGCTCCAGCTGGGCAAGTCCGGCAATGCGACGGACGACCTGCAAGCCACCCTCACCGGCGATATTCAACTCGCCAAGCAGTGGAACACCAGCGTGGTCAACACCAAGGCCAACGTCAGCCTCTCGCCGGCGATTCTTAAATCCTTCGCCATCCTCGACGCAATTCTGGGCGCCGGCAAACAGCCCGACGGCTCGTATTCCTTCCAGTTCAACGGACCGATGATGGCAGTGACTCCCACGCCTCTCGGCCCGAACGCCCGCTGAGCAAACGCTTAGATTATTTTCGAGAATATTATCATGACGCCTGTCCGTTCTGCCCTGTTCGACCCCCTCGCCATCGATCTCGAGACCGCGCTTGCCCAAACGCTCGAACGCCATTTTCACGGCGTGGACGGCGACACTCCGGCCAACCTCGCTGACTCGATCCGCTACAGCCTATTAGCGCCCGGCAAGCGCATTCGTCCTCGCCTTTCGCTCGCCTGCGCGGCGATGCTGGGCTTGCCGCTCCAAGCCGCCTTACCTCCAGCGCTCGCGTTGGAGATGATCCATTGCTTCACCCTCATCCATGACGATCTGCCCTGCATGGATGACGACGACTTCCGCCGCGGCAAGCCTTCGAACCATAAGATTTACGGTGAGGCGATCGCGCTGCTCGCGGGCGACGCGCTCATGGCGCTGGCCACGGATACGTTTCTCGACTGCGATCAGATCAAGCCCGCTTCCATCCTACGCGGCCTCAAGCGCCTGAACTGGGCCACCGGCCCACGCGGTGTGATGGGAGGCCAGGCCCGCGAACCGCTCCTCAGTGACGCCTCCACGCTCGCAGACCTCCGGCTCATGCACGCCGGCAAAACAGGAGCGCTCTTTTCCGCCGCCATCCTCATGCCGATGGACCTCGCGGAAATCGACGCGGAATCGCGCGAAGGCCGGGCCCTAGCCGTATTCGCCGCCGAACTGGGCGTCGCTTTCCAGGTGGCCGACGACCTCGAGGATGGCGAGACCGAAGCCACCACGCCCACAAGCGTCCTCTACTATCTCCCCAAGGCCGAAGCCCGTGACCGCACCTTTCGCGCCCTCCGCGACGCGATGGACACGCTCGAGGCGATTTGGGGAGATCGCGCCCGCGCGCTGAACCACATCGCCGGCGAAGTGGTCCGCTCGCTTCAACATCACTGAAAAATCGGTAGCCCCATGCGCACGAAGTACACGAAAACCACGACGAAAAAGTCCCGATCCAAAAAGTCTCCGGCCCGCCGCTTCCGTAAGCGCCCTTTCCGCTTTCTCTGGGTCACGGACCCTTGGGAAACGTTGGATCACGCGCGCGACACCACCCTGCAGCTTGCCGCCGAGGCCGAAGCCCTCGGTCACGAAAGCCATTGGTGCGACCTGCGCTCCATCCGGCTAGAAAACAACGAAGTCCTCCTCGACTCCGTCCGCCTCGGCCCCAACGGCCGTCCTGCGCCGGGCGCGCCAAACCGCGTCGCCTCGCCGGATGACTTCGACCAGATCCACTACCGCACGGACCCGCCCGTGGATCACGCGTACATTCACCCGCTGCAACTCCTGCTTGCGGGTTCGCGCCGCACGGAAATCGTTAATCCGCCCGGAATCCTACTCGCCGCCAACGAAAAGTTCGAAGCCTTGGGTCTCGCTCGCGCCGGGCTTTCTCCCTCTTCGTGCATCAGCTCGCGCCGCGTGGACCTCCTGGCCTTCGGGCGCAACCTCAAGCGCGTGGTCCTCAAGCCCCTCCACGAGGCTCAAAGCAAGGGCGTGGAGCTTCTGGATTTTTCCACTTCCGACGCCGAGATTGTGTCGATTGGTAAGCTCGAGATCGCCACCTCGGGATGGGCACGCCCGGTTATCGTCCAGGCCTTTCTGCCCGGCATCGCCCAAGGCGAGCTCCGCCTTTGGTTCGTCGACGGCAAGCTGATCGCGCACGCGCGCAAACTTCCGCTCGAAGGCGACTTTCGCGTCCAGATCGATCGCGGCAGCCGTCTCGAAAGCAGTCCGCTATCCGCCCACAACAAGTCGTCCGCGAAAAAGATCGGCGCCTACCTTCGCCAGCGCGGTATCCGTCTCGCGGCCGTGGATCTCATTGACGACGCCGTCACGGACTTCAACTTCACCAGTCCGGGACTGCTAGTGCAGATGCAAGCGCTTGCAAGAAAAAATCTCGCAAGAGAAGTCATCCAGCGCCTCGTCAGAAGTTGAGTGTATTGCGGGCTGCCCAATCTGGGCCTAAAATCAAAAATAGTTATCAGGCAGATCCTCCGCTCCCAGACGGACTCTAAGTACTTTGAGATCAATGGGTTACCTTAAAACTCAATCCAGTCACCCAAGGGAGCCAGCGGAAAATCAAGGGCTAGTTCAGAATTCGCTTAGAAATGTCGATAAAGATCAACGGTAGGGTTCAAACCCATTCTGCCAATAGAGGTTCTGTGAAGAATATCTCATCCTTGTTCCCAATTCGAGGCGTTCTCAAAGCGACCCTACTCCATGGAATCTGCTTATTAGCAGCCGCTCCTGCCTGGGCGATCCCCTGCGGGAAGCAATATTCTGAACTCGCGGCAATCAAGGCTCCCCAGGAGTCGGAGCTGCAGCGGATCACACGAGAGAGCGCGCGGCGATGGAGCGCTGGGCTCACGACGTCCTCAAAAACCCTTCGGCGGATCCGCGGGACCGGCGTCGGGCGCGATTTATTCTACGGCTTGTCGATTCCGCGGAGCTCGATTCCGCGCTGAATATACTAGACAACCCGAAGGAGCGCGCCTATGCCCGGGATCTGCTAACGCGAGCGGATAGCGACCCCCAAGAGGTAAACGGCTATTTGAACACCCTCGAGATCTTCACCGCCGAAGATCAAACCTTCCTAGATCTTGCTTTGGGTAAGAGCGAGATAGATCCCACTCTCGACCAGGTTTTTCGAGCCAGTGAAATGGGAAAGCTGACGCCGGAGTTCGAGAGAAACGCCGATAGCAGGACCGCTGGCATAAAGTTATTAGAATCCGCCAATACAAGAGCAAGCGCCAGTCGCGAACTCGTGGCCGATCCGGTGAACATAAACCCCGCGGGTCTGTTTGGCATCAATGTGATGCGGCAGTTTCAACAATCGGGACTCTTTCTGGCATTTGACGCGCCCAATGTTCGAGTCAACATGCACAGTCTCAAATACCGTCCCGTCAGCGAATGGCCTGAAAAATCTAGACAAGTGTTGAGAGCACTTTATCCAAATTTAAAACTCGAAGACTTTTTAAACGACTCTTGGGTCTATACCTATCTGGACAAACTTCAAACCACGGATGTAGGTGGAGTTCCTGTACTTTCCACCCATTACGAAGTCCCGCTGAGAATTCGCACCTTAGACCGGAATACTCGGGCCCCGGAATATAACTTCGTCAAAAGCTCCATTCAGCGGGAAGGACAAACGGCATTCGAGAAGCAACTCATTGCTAACGGGCATCTTCCCACACGGAATCAAGACCTACTGAATGTCCGCGAAGTCCGTATCCCCCTGGATATCATCGACTGGAATCGCTCGGTCATGACCGTTAATGTCTCACGGAATATACCTTCGAATTCACTGGTCGCAAAAGCTCATCGAGTGACGGTGGCGGCGAGCGCCAACGGCAAAGAAGCCGTGGTGATCGAAGCGACTTCGGGACCGCTCAGAGAGGCGCTTCTCAAGTCGCGGATCGCTCAGAATATTCCACAGCATTGGGACATGGTCCCCGAGAGATTCAGAAAGGTTCCGCAGACGGTGGCAGAGGTCGATGACTACATCGCCTGGCTGAACCAGGTGGAGTTCCCCACCTGGAAGAAGAGCAATCTCCTGGAAAATCAGGCCCCGCCGTCGCAGCCGCGGCTGGGCTGGTGAGGCAGGCCATTCTTTCGAATTGACCTTGCTCTTGGCAGCCACAGCTCACCCAGGAATTTGATCAGCCCCAGGCAAAGAGATCGCCGACCTTCGTTTCGCTCACCAGCGCCGAAAGCCGACGCGCCGCCTCGCGGATATCTGCCAACGTTGCTGGCGCGGTCAACCCTAACGCTTGCGCTTCGGCCGCGGCCGCTACCGCGGGCGAAGCTTCCGAGCCATCCTTGCCGCCACGCTTGAGTTCAAGCAAGCGTTTGCGCGCGCCTTCGATCGAGTAGCGCTCGACATAGAGCAGCTTCTTGATCAACAAGATCGTCTCGACGTCAGCACGACGATAGACGCGATGGCCTGCCGTCGATTTATTCGGCGCCACCTGGGGAAACTCGGTTTCCCAGTACCGCAGCACGTAAGGCTCCACGCCGACGAGCTTGGCCACATCCCGGATTCGGAAAAACAGCCGGTCCGGGACGCGAACCTCAGCCGAGGTCGGGGTATCCCCCGACCGACTCATTCGTCGCCGTCCTCGTCGTCATCCTTGCGCGAACGCGAACGAAGCGCGTCCGCTTGGATCGGCTTGCCTTCGAGCGAGGAGTTGACCTCGGCGCGAAGCACCTGCGAAGGACGGAAAGTCAGCACGCGGCGGGCACTGATCTCAATGCTCTCGCCCGTCTGCGGATTGCGGCCGGTGCGCGCGCGCTTTTCGCGCACGACAAAGTTGCCGAAACCGGAAATCTTGATCTTCTGACCTTGAGCCAGAGTCGACTTGATGGTGTCGAAAACCATTTCGACGAGATCCGCCGATTCCTTCTTGGAAAACCCAACCTTCTCGTACAGCGCCTCAACGATATCCGCTTTGGTCATCGCCACGATGTCGATTCCTCCCAACAAACAGGGCCATCTTCGGCCATAAAAATTTCAGCTTCTCAGTTCGATACCCAGTTCCTGCTTCCATGCGGCCAGGATCTGGGCTGAAGCCGCTTCCGCTTCCGACTCCTGCAGACTGCGGCTCTCTTCACTAAATGTAACCCGGACCGCCACGCTTGTCATCCCCTCGGCGACCTGAGAACCGGTGTAAACATCGAAAACCTTAGCAACTTTCGCCAAAGGCTTGCCGGCCTTGACCGCTACCTGAGTAATTTTATCTGCTACCACGTTTTTCGGGACGAGCAGCGCGAAGTCACGTTCCATGGACGGAAACTCAGACCAAGGCTTAAACACGGGATTTTCGCCGGGTTTACGGCTGAATTTATACAATTGCTCCCAATCCAGCTCAAAGAGCCAGAGTGGAGCTCGGCATTTGTGGTCGCGACTCAGACCCGGATGCATGAGGCCAAAGGCCCCCACGACATCCCCCTTGCCCGCCAGAACTTCCACGCTACGGCCGGGATGGAACATCGGATTACCCCCCGACCGGGATGCTGACATCGGCGAAAGCCGTAGCCCACGAGTCCCCATTCCTTCCAGCAAACGCTCAAAGATCGCCTTCACATCAGCGAAATCCATCTCGCCAAGCTCATTGCGCATGCCAGATGCCACGCGCGGGCCCGACAGGACAGCGGAAAGACGCCAGGATTCCTTTACGCCTGTCTCCATCTCGCCCTGCGCCCGGATATCCGGACCAGCCGAGAACACTGGACGAAGCTCAAAAAGTCGGATCGGCAACGCCTCGGAACCAAAGTGACGGCTCCAGTTGCCGAGCGCATTTTGTACCAGCCCAGGCAGAAGCGAAGGCACCAGCGCCTCAAGCTCCTCCGAGAGCGGGTTCAGCAGCGACGCACTGGAGGCCATGCCAAACTTCGACAGCCAGGACTTCGACGTGAACGCGAAGTTCACCGTCTCGAGAAGCCCCAGGTCCCGCATGAGATCCTTGGTCTGGTTCATCTGCCGAAGGCGTGCGGCCTCAGGCCGTTGGGCTTGCGATGCTGGCGCCGTGCTCAGAGGCGGAATCGTCTCCCGGATGGCGTCATAGCCGATCGAGCGGGCCACTTCCTCGGCGAGATCTTCGCGGATCACGAGATCGCGGCGCCAACTCGGCGAAGTGACGAGCCAGGCGCCCTTTTTTTCCACCTTACAACCCAAGCCGGTGAGGATCTTCTCGGCCTGCTCAGGCGTCACGCTCATTCCCAAAAAGTTCTCGAAATACGAGGGAGCGACCTCGATTTGCGGGCGTTGGCACTTCGCCAACTGCACCTTATCGGCGCCAACGATCTTGCCGCCCGCCAGCTTGATCACCAGGTCCGTGAGCCGCGCCATGGCGTGCCCAAGTCCTTCGGGATCGATGCCGCGTTCAAATCGCTGGGCCGCATCGGTCCTCTTTTGATGCTTGCTGGCCGCCTGGCGCACCAGCTTCGGACTAAATTCGGCGACTTCGAGATAAACTCGATGGGTCTTCTCACGGACCTCGGAGTTACCGCCACCCATGACTCCCGCGAGGGCCACCGCGCGTTTCGCGTCGGCAATGACCAACTCAGTGCCCAGCAATTGAACGCTCGTCGCGTCCAAAAGCGGAAGCACTTCGCCAGCCTCGGCCATCCTCACCCGGATCTTGCCGCCTTCAAGGAGATCGGCATCGTACGCGTGGACGGGCTGCCCGAGCTCGAGGAGCACGAGATTGGTTGCGTCGACGATGTTGTTGATGGAACGACTGCCCACCGCTTCAAGCCGCTTGACCAACCACTCGGGCGAAGGACCGACCTTGACGCCTTCGATGAACGTTCCAAAAAACTGCGGTCCAGCGTCTCCCGCTTCAAGATGGATGGAGATCGGCGATTTGCCGTCCATCGCCGACGGGAGCGAAGGAGCTTCAGGCCGCTTGACGTTCTTACCAAGCGCGGCGGCGACTTCGCGAGCCATCCCGAAGTGACTCATACAGTCGCCGCGATTAGCCGTGAGCTTGAAAGTCAGGATCGTGTCATTTCGGCCTAGGACTTCGGCCATTGGCTTGCCTATCGGCGTCGAGGGAGGAAGAATCAGCAGCCCTTCGCTCTCCTTGGACAGTCCCAGCTCTTGCTCGGAGCAAAGCATGCCATTGGAGACTACGCTGCGGATCTCGCCTTTCTTGATCTTCATGCCATTGGGCAGCTCCGCGCCCACCTGAGCAAGGGGTACCTTGTCGCCCGCCTTCATGTTCTGGGCACCACAGACGATCTGTAGAGGCTCGCCGCTCCCGAGATTCACCATGCAGATGGAAAGTCGATCCGCCTGCGGATGTTTTTCTCGCGATACGATCTCGACCGCGACCACCTTTTCGAAGCCTTGATCCTGGCGATCGACCGCCTCCACTTCGAGACCGCGCGAAGTCAAGAGAGCGGCCAGTCCCTGGGGACCGCCCACGCCGCTCAAATCCACCATTTCCGAAAGCCAGTTCCACGAAATTTTCATGGTCTCAAATCCTCACACGAATTGCGAAAGAAGCCGTTGATCCCCCTGCACCATCAGGCGCAGATCGGGGATTTCGAACAACAACATCGCCACGCGCTCGACGCCCACGCCGAACGCGAATCCGGTCAAACCTTTCTCCGTGTAACCCGCCATCTCGAGCAAGCGCGGATGAACCATGCCGGCCCCGAGGATCTCGAGCCAACCGGTTCCTTTGCAGATCCGGCACGACTCCTTGGGCGAACCCTTGCAGCGGAAGCAGCTCACATCCACCTCGGCGCCCGGCTCAACGAACGGAAAATAGCTGGGGCGCAAACGGATCTTCGTTTCCGCGCCGAACATCTCGCGAGCGAAGAACGAAAGCACGCCCTTGAGGTCGCTCATCTTGACATCCTTGTCCACCCAGAGACCCTCGACCTGGTGGAACATCGGCAGATGAGTCGCATCGGAATCGCATCGATAAACGGCACCCGGGGCGAGCACGCGGACCGGCCACGTCTGCGAGCGCATCGCGCGCATCTGGACAGACGAGGTGTGCGTGCGCAACACCACGCCCGGTCCCATAAAGAAAGTGTCCTGCATGTCACGGGCGGGATGATCCGGAGGAATGTTCACGGCTTCGAAATTCAGGAAATCAGTCTCCACCTCAGGACCTGTTGCGACGTCAAAGCCGATGCGCGAAAGGACCTCGATGATCCTTCGGGTCGCGAGCGTCACTGGATGAAGCGCTCCCATATGCTGCAGCCGCGACGGTAGTGTCGTATCGATGCGCTCGGAACGCAGACGCTCCTCAAGAGCCTCGCCTTCAAGCTTCGTCTTGCGAATTTCGATCGCGCCTTCGATCTTCGATTTCCACTCATTGGCTTTCGCGCCAATGGCCGGCCGCTCAGCCGGGTTAATCGTACCGAGACCTTTGAGCACTTCGCTCAATGCGCCCTTCTTGCCCAAAACAGAGACACGAACCTGCTCCAAAGCCTCGAGCGTAGCGGCAGCGGCGGCATCCTGTAGCGACTTCTCACCAATGGCGTTCAGTTGATCAATCAGACTCATGTGGGAACTCCGGTCGAATGAAAACTACGTGCTGCAAAAATGAAAACGGGACCTACGAGCGACGCCCGCAGGTCCCGTTTCACTAGAGTCAAAACAAACCGACTTAGTTCGTAGGAGCCATCGAGCGCACAGCGTCAACGATGGCTTTAAAGCCGGGAGCGTCAGCGATCGCAATATCGGAAAGAACCTTGCGATCGAGCTTGATCTCAGCCTTCTTGAGGGCAGCGATCAGGCGACTGTAGCTGATGTCACAATTGCTGCAAGCAGCAGAGAGACGCGAGATCCAGAGCTGGCGGAAATCGCGCTTCTTGGCGCGGCGATGCGTATAAGCATAGACGCCAGCGCGATCAACCGCCTCAGCGGTACGACGGATTTTATTCTTGCGGCCAAGGACAAAGCCTTCAGCCTTCTTGAGAAGTTTATTATGACGACGACGGCGTTTAAAACCACGTTTTGCGCGAGGCATTTTCTACTCCTAATTCAAACCGATAAAATCAAAAATCTCGTATGACGAACGGACGCGCTGATTAGCCGCCGTAGGGCATGCACTTTTCGACGTGCTTGATATCGCCTTCGAACACGAGACCGCCCTTACGAAGCGCGAGCTTCGCCTTGGCATTCTTATGTCCCAGGTTATGGCGCTTGCCTGCGCGCTTAAACTTCACTTTGCCCGTTGCAGTGAACGAGAACCGCTTCGCAG
>CAYXVB010000009.1:7733-8169 GCA_964467785.1 uncultured Bacteriovoracaceae bacterium | reverse complement strand
GCTGCCTTCTTAGTCTTCAGTTTCATCTCGACCTCTAAAAAAGGAACTAAATCTTATTTCGCTGACGAATGCGCGGCAAAAGCCACACATTCGCAACAAACCTGTGGTTCAGCGAGGTTTGCACCCTACTCCAGCTCCCTCGCTTCAGTCAAGCAAGGATTGCGCGGCCCCGCAAATTGCGGAATCCGCGCAAACCCCGTGTCTTTTTCGTTTATTCCTGATCGTCCGAGGAGCCGTCGGACGAAGATCCGGCACTGGCTTTTTCGGATTTTCCACCCTCTTTAGGAGTGGGCTTGGCCTTTACCGCGCCCGGTGCGGGAGCCAAAATCATGATCAGCTTCTTGCCTTCGAGCTTCGCGGGCGCCTCGACAACGGCGATATCCTTGAGCTGCTCGACTGCGTCGCGCATAATCCTGTAGCCTTGGTCGGCGAAAGT
>CAYXVB010000009.1:0-7723 GCA_964467785.1 uncultured Bacteriovoracaceae bacterium | reverse complement strand
TGATTTCGCGGCCACGGAACATGATCGTGATCTTGGCCTTGTCGCCATCCAGGAGGAATTGGCGAATGTTGCGGAACTTATAATCCCGGTCATGCTCATCCGTTTGCGGGCGAAGCTGAACTTCCTTCACCTTGATGACCGTCTGCTTCTTCTTAGCGACCGCCTCTTTTTTCTTCTTTTCGTATTTAAATTTGCCGTAATCGCAAATTTTGCAGACAGGCGGTGAAGAATTCGGCGAGATCTCCATCAGATCAAGACCGCGCTCGCGGGCCATCTGAAGCGCTTCGTAAGTCGGAACGATACCGACCTGTCCGCCCTTTTCGTCAATCAAACGAACCTGGGGAACACGGATGCGCTCATTGATCCGATGCTCGTCTTTGTTTGCGTGGAAATCGCGGCCACGGGAGAATCTCGATCCGCCGCCGCCTCCACCGAAGGGGGGGCCAGAAGGACTAGAAGGATTGGAAGGATTAAATGCCATTCTTAAATTTGGTTCTTATGAACTCCTTTTACCCGACCAGAGTTACCGGACGCACTCGGCGCTGTCAAGCGGCGGAAACAAAACGGGGAAACGGGCCTGAGCCCATCTCCCCTTAAAAGTCGTTCAAAACGACGCGTCCTCGCCTTGCGATCAGGCGCCGGCGGAGCCGGAGGTCGCCTTTTTGCGGGTCGTCGAAGCCTTCTTTTTAGTCGCCTTCTTCTTGGTTCCAGCACCTGACTTCTTGGTCTGGGCCTTTGCGGCAGCCTTGACGAGCTTCTCAAGTTCCTTGCGCTGGGCCTGAAGGAGGGTGCGGAATTTCTTCACTTCGCCCGGGATCTGCTTCTGGAACTTCTCAAGCTCTTTCCGTTCACGCTCAATAAAGGACTTCACCTTGGCCCCGTCAGCTTCAAAGAGCTTGCGGACTTCGGCGCCCTGCTTTTCGGCGTACTTGCGGGCTTCTTCCAGCCAGTCCTGGCTCTGGAGCGTCGTCTGGAGCTTCTTCTGAGCCTGTTTCATGCGTTCGACGACTTTCTTGATATCGCTGTTAATCATGATCTCTTCCTCTAATAAGTAAGGGTTCTGCCAGGGAGGTGAATGTTGCCGGCCTGACTTAAACGATAAAACGATATCCTCATTACCTCAAGAAATGACGCGCAGCCATAGAGTTATTCAGATATTCAATCGAAGCCTGTCCGAGCCCAGAATATTTTTCATTTAAGGCACTGACGCAATGCGTCAAAAAAGCTACTCGAACGAAATTTCAACGGCGCCATGAAGGTCGTCACGACCCATTTTGCCGAAGTGGCGTAGACAGACATCCGGAGGATGGCGACTCTTGAAGACGCTTCCTGGAGCTGGAACGACGGTTACTTCTTGACCGGCTCCCGCGCACGGGTCGAGCCAATGGATTCGGGAGCTTGGCTGTACCTCGCGGACGGACCTAAGCTCTATCTTGTGGGCGCAGTCAAAGGATCGCCGGCCATCTGACCGCACCCGTCCCGAGTTTCTTACTGGTCCCAGGACTTGGCGATTGGAATGCGGCGCCCGACGCCAAACGCACGGGCGCTGATCTTGAGGACAGGCGCGGCCTGGCGGCGCTTGTACTCATTGATCTCAAGCCGACGCAGGGTCTCCCTGACCCACTTCGGATCTGACTGCCTGGAGCCGTACTTCTTTTCGAGCTCATCGACCAGGACGGACTTTTCGAGATAGTCCTCCAGGAGGGCGTCCAGCAGATCGTATGGCGGAAGAGTGTCTTGATCCTTCTGATCAGGTCGAAGCTCGGCCGACGGCGGCTTCGTGACACTGCTCTCGGGAATCACCCCGGGATAGATCGCATTGATATGCCTGGCCAGCTCGTAAACACGAGTCTTGAGCACGTCACCCAGCGGCGCGATCGCGCCGCACATGTCTCCGTACAAAGTACAATAGCCCGTGGCAAACTCCGACTTGTTGCCCGTGGTGATCACGAGGGAACCGTCATTGTTGGATAGAGTCATGAGAATCAAGCCGCGCAAGCGAGACTGTAGATTCTCATGTGCGAGCGGAGCCAGGGTTCCACGGCGATCGGAGATCTCGCGGTGGGCCTGCGAATAAAGGAACTTGATGGGACGCACTTCAAAGCGAATGCCCAAGTTTCGAGCAAGAGACTCGGCATCTGAAAGACTGTGCGCGGAAGAATACTGACTCGGCATCCCCACACCGAGTACGTTCTCACGGCCGAGCGCCTCGACCGCAAGTACGGCGATAAGCGCCGAATCTATCCCGCCTGAAAGACCCATCACGGCCGTCTTGAAGCCGGTACGCTTGAAATACTCGCGAATCCCGACCACCAACCCCCGATGCAGGGATTCAATCTCCGAAGGCGCCTTGTCCTCGCGCGGATCATTTGCCCCGGCAACACCTGCGGCGTCATCGAACTGGGCAGCCGCGACATCCACCACCCCGAACGAAGTCTTGAACACCGCCAGGCGACCGAGTGTCTCCCCGTTTGTATTGACCGCGAAGGACGCCCCGTCAAAAAGAATCTCATCTGTGGCGCCGCATTGATTGACGTAAACCAGCGGCGCCTTCAGCTTGCGAGCGATCTCGCGATGTATTTCCTCGCGGCGCTCCCGCTTGCCAAAGATATAGGGACTTCCGGAAACGGAGATGATCAGATCCGAGCCCAGCTCGCCATAACGCTGCACTGGGTCCGCGTCATAGAGCGCGCGCCCAAGCGCCGGATCATGCGCCCAAAGATCCTCGCAGATCGCCATCGCGATCTTGCGGCCTTGGTATTCCCAAAGCTTAATCTCGTGAGCCGGCTCGAAATAGCGGGCCTCATCGAAAACGTCGTAGGTGGGCAAGAGAGACTTGGCTTGGGTGAACACCCGCTTGCCTTGAAGAAGCACGGTCACGCAGTTCTGCGACGCGCGCCCCGTGGGCCTCGGGTTGTGAGCGATATGGCCCACCGCCAAAGCACACGAGCGCGCCTGCGGAGCTGCGGTTAGCTTGACCAGTTCGTTGAGGGCCAATTCACAGCGCTCAACCATTTCCGGACGATCGACAAGATCATGCGGCGGATAGCCACAGACACTCAACTCGGGCGTCAGGAGCAGGTCAGCCTTCGCAGCGCAAGCGCGCTCGTAAGCTTCACGAATCTTGCGGACGTTCGCGTTGAACGCGCCGACGACAGGGTCAATCTGCGCAATCGCGATCCGCATGGACTGACTTCTTAGTAACGCTTCTGAAGTTCCAACTTCTCAAAGAAGTAAGCAATCTCGCGCTCAGCGGACTTCAAGCTATCGGAGCCGTGGACGGCATTGGCTTCGATGCTGTCAGCGAAATCCTTGCGGATCGTACCCGGAGCAGCCTTAGCCGGATCGGTGGCGCCCATAATCTCGCGGTTGGCGAGAACGGCGTTTTCTCCTTCGAGAACCATGAGCATGACCGGGCCGGAAGTCATGAAATGGACGAGGCTCTGGAAGAACGGGCGCTCCTTGTGCTCGATGTAGAAGCCTTCGGCCTTTTCGCGGCTCAGGCGGGTGAGCTTCGCGGCAGAGATGCGAAGACCCTTGGATTCGAAACGGGTGATGATCGCGCCGATCGCGTTCTTTTCAACGGCGTTGGGCTTGATGATCGAAAAAGTACGTTCAATGGCCATAAAAGTCTCCCTGTCTATATTCCGATAAAATTGGAAGTGCGCTAGCACCGAGTTCGCCGGTACTAACGCACTTCCACATGATTTGCGAGTCTTGAGTTCGCTATTTCTTCATCGCGGCGACGAGAGTCGTGCCGAGATCCGCCGGGCTGCGGGCGATTTTCACGCCAGCGGCCTGAAGCGCCTGGAACTTCTCCTCAGCCGTGCCCTTACCACCCGAAATGATGGCGCCGGCGTGGCCCATGCGCTTCCCCGCTGGGGCAGTCGCGCCGCCAATGAAACCGGCCATCGGCTTCTTGAACTCGCGCTTGATGTATTCCGCGGCTTCTTCTTCGGCGGTACCGCCGATTTCGCCGATCATGATCACGCCGTGCGTTTCAGGATCGCGATTGTAGGCTTCGAGTACATCAATGAAGTTCGTACCGTTGATCGGGTCACCGCCGATGCCCACACAAGTGCTCTGGCCGATTCCGAGCTGCGTGAGCTGGAAAACGGCTTCGTACGTGAGCGTGCCCGAACGGGACACGACACCGATGTTGCCGGGCTTGTGGATGTGACCTGGCATGATGCCGATCTTGCATTGACCGGGAGTAATGATGCCCGGGCAGTTCGGACCAATCAGGCGCGACTTGGTGCGGGAAAGGTAGCGCTTGGCCTTGACCATGTCCACAACCGGGATGCCTTCGGTGATGCAGACAATGAGCGGTATTCCTGCATCAGCCGCTTCACAGATGGCATCCGCGGCGCCTGCCGGCGGGACGAAGATCATGGTGGCGTTGGCGCCGGTCTTGGCGACAGCTTCTTCGACCGTGTCAAAAACCGGGAAACCCTCGTGTGTCTGACCTCCACGACCCGGGGTCACGCCGCCGACCACTTTGGTGCCATATTCAGCGCATCCCTTGGCGTGGAAAGCGCCCTGGGAACCCGTGATGCCTTGAACGAGGAGCTTGGTATTCTTATCAACCCAAATTGACATATCAATATCCTTTTAATAACCGGCGACAAGGCGCCGGCGCATTCGCTAGCGGGCCGCTTACTTCGCGGCGGCGACGACTTTTTTTGCTGCGTCGGTGAGGCCTTCGGCCGGAGTGATCTTGAGACCGGAGTTCTTGAGGATCTCCTTACCCATTTCCACGTTGGTGCCTTCTAGGCGGACGACGAGCGGCACCGTCAAGTGCAGTTCCTTGGCCGCCGCAATCACGCCTTCGGCAATGACATCGCACTTCATGATGCCGCCAAAGATGTTGACGAGGATCGCCTTCACCTTGGGGTCCTTGAGGATGATCTTGAACGCATGGGCGACCTTTTCCTTCGAAGCGCCGCCGCCGACGTCCAGGAAGTTGGCCGGCTCACCGCCGTGCAGCTTGATGATGTCCATGGTGGCCATCGCGAGACCGGCGCCGTTGACGAGGCAGCCGATGTTGCCGTCGAGGGCGATGTAGGCGAGATCGTACTTGGAAGCTTCGACGTCTTGCGGATTCTCTTCCTGCAGATCGCGCATTTCCAAAACGTCCTTGTGGCGGAACAGAGCGTTATCGTCGAAGTTGAGCTTGGCGTCGAGGGCGGCCATCTGGCCTTCCTTCGTGATGATCAGCGGGTTGATCTCAACCTGCGAGCAGTCGAGCTCCATGAAGGCCTTGTAGATGCCGGCGAAGAAAGGCACGGCCTGCTTGGTCTCATCGGCGGTGAGGCCGAGGGCCTTGGCGAGCTTGCGGCCGTGGAACGGCTGGAAGCCCGTGGTCGGGTCAATGGCGACCTTGATGATCTTCTCGGGATGTTTGTGTGCGACTTCCTCGATCTCCATGCCGCCTTCGGTGGAGGCCATCATGATGACCTGATCCACGGAGCGGTCGATCACCGCGCCGAGGTAGAGCTCGCGGGCGATGTTGGAACCTTCTTCGATCCAGATCTTGTGGACCTTCTTGCCGGCGGCGCCCGTCTGCGGAGTCACCAGGGTCTTGCCCATGATGTCCTGAGCGGCGGCCTTGACGCCGGCGATGTCCTTGCAAACCTTCACCCCACCGGCCTTGCCGCGGCCGCCGGCGTGGATCTGGGCCTTGACGACCCACACGCTGTTTCCGCGTTCCTTCTGGAGTTCCTGAGCGGCCTTTTCAGCGCGACCCTGAACGTCGGCGCCTTCTTCAACGAGGCGGCCTTCAGGAACGCGCACACCAAATTTCTTGAGGAGCTGTTTTGCCTGATATTCATGAATGTTCATATGGGCCCTATATGAAACCGCGCCCCCATTGCGGTCAACTGCAAAAGACCGAGATTTGGAAAGAGTTTTGGCGCGCGCAAAACACTAGATGCGCCGCACCGTGACGCAATGACTCACGCAATTCGCCAGGGACAACACCTTGAGCAATTTTGCCCCAGATTTCCCGCGCCATGGACTGCGACGAGAACTTTCATTTTCGGCGGAAACAAAATCACGCTTGCAGCTCTCGTCACGACATTCGAGCTCCAGCGGATACGCCCTTATCCGTTGGACTGGCAGCTAAACGACACGCCGGAATCCGGCCCCGCACCTTCGATGACCTTGACACGTAGCTGCAGCTTTTTTTTGAGAGTCTCGTCGGAGACGATCTTTTCGGCGGCAACAAGCTCTTGGAGAGCCTTTACTTTGGCGTCGCAGATGCAAGTGGCTTGAGTGAGGGCATCGACGATACTGTCGAGCTCGTTCTTGACGAAGGGGACATAGGACTTCGGAAACTTCGCCGTGTAGTCGGTCCACTCCCGGTAAAGCCGCGTCAGGGTACCATCGTAACGGGTGCAGCCGCTCAAGTCGGTCTGTTGATCGATAAAAGCGAACCAGGCCCCGTTGGGCATCGTCTCCTTTTCCAGCTCGAAGTAACGCACATCCGCCTCAGTGCCGCTCTTGCGTGCGAGCGCGATGAGCTGGTCGTTGTCCTGCCAGATCGTGAACGATTCCACATTGGGCTCGAGGACGAAGCCTTTCATCAGCTTGCGCGCCTCGGCGAGCTTTTCATCGGAAAGATCGTTGAGCACTTCACCGAGGTCCTTCATCGCGCGATAGCCTTGGATGTAAGCATCCTCGAAGGGGATCTTCTTTTCCTCAGTCGCTTGAAGCGCTTGAGCGTAAATTTCCACGCTGCGCGGAATGACCGCCGCATCGGCCGAAGCCGGGATGTCGGATTCGCCGCGAACGACTCTTTCCGATCTCGGCGCATCCGTCCGCCAATGAATCAGGGCGCCAGCGATCGCGACGACAGCGAGCGCTCCCACCACAGCCAGGACTATCGCTTTCTGTTTTTTCACCTGTCACGACCTCCAGAGGGATGAAGCTATCTCCATTCAGGCGGCCAGGGCAAGCCATACAGAGGGCAACGTCATGCGGCCTGACAAAAGGTTGAGCCGCAATCGGCTTTGTGGCTCCCGCGTCAGCGCCAAGTCATTTCTCCAGGTTCAATTTCCCAATCCAAACAAGTCCAATACGTAGCAATAGACGTCCTCGTCTTTGGACTCTCGAACGATTGCCCTTACCGTCTCGATCGCTTTGACCAGGACCTCGCGCACCCGGGGCAGATCGTCGGACGAGATGCTCACCACGCTCGAGTAATGCAATTCGCTCGGGCTCTCACGATCCAGGGAGCGGATCGCCTGTAACCTCCAGTTGGAGTGGTGTTTGGCGATCATCGGCGAATCGCTTGCAAGATGAATCCGCGTCTCGGTGGCCCGATACACTCCATCCACTTTCCGGATCAGATCCACTGACTCCAGAAACTCGATGGCCCGTCCCGTCTTAAAGGGGCTTGCTCCCAGGTAATCCGAAATCGCTTTCGCCGAGCGAAGCGTACTCACGAGTACGCACATGTGGATCGCGCAGTAGATCCAGTCGCTGTAATAGATCGCCTGATCGGTTGGACCGAGCGTCTTCTTGTCTTGGAGACGGTTCTTCAGGACGAGCCGTTGATCCAGTATTTTCTGAAGCTTCCGTTCGAAATGCTTTCTCAGCTCAACTGTTCCAGCGCGAGCCAGTTCCAACAACAAAATGAAGGCTCTTCGCGGAACCGAGTGGGTAACTTTCTACGGATTTCATAAATCCAGAGCCGTGTTAGGCTGACAACATAGGATTTGAC
>CAYXVB010000008.1:31641-39939 GCA_964467785.1 uncultured Bacteriovoracaceae bacterium | reverse complement strand
ACCGCGTTGAGCTGCTCGTAAAGAGTCTTGAGCAGGCCCAGACGGTTGGCCCGAAGCTGGGCGTCCTCGGCCATCACGACCACCTTGTCAAAGAAGTGATCGACCTCGGCGCGCATGCCGGCAAGCGCAAGGAGCGCCTTGGAGTAATCTCCTCCCTGCACGTTGGCCTTGACCACCGGCTCGAGCGCGAGCACCCGTTCAAAGAGGGCCTTTTCGGCTTCTTCCTTGAGGAGTTTGGGATCGGGCTTACCCACGACGCCGGCCGTGTCTTGCGCCTTCTTGAGGATGTTGCCGATGCGCTTATTCGCGGCGGCCAGGGCCTGGGCCTCCGGCAACTTCTGGAACGAGCGGACCGCATCGAGTTTCGATGGGATCTGGTCCATTCGCGCGGGCTTTTGCGCGAGGACCGACTCGATCGCGTCGGCCGCATGGCCGGCCTCACGAAGATAACCGCGAAGACGATCCAGGACGAAATCGTAGAGCGCGCCTTCGAAGTCCTTGCCGAGCACGCCCGGCGCGAACCCTTTGGCTGCGTCGTCGATCAGCTCGTCAAGCTTGAGCGGCAGCGGCGTCTCGATCAGGATACGCAGGACGCCCAGCGCCGCGCGGCGCAGGCCGAATGGATCCTTGTCGCCAGTCGGGATCTGTCCGATGCCAAAGAAACCGACCATCGCATCGAGCTTGTCCGCGAGCGCGACGGCTGCGGCAATCGCTCCCTGGGGAATCGCGTCGCCGGCAAAACGCGGCTGATAATGCGACTGGATGGCGTCGGCCACCTCCCGGTCCTCGTCGTCGTGGAGCGCGTAGTAGCGACCCATGATGCCCTGAAGCTCGGGGAACTCGCCCACCATGTCGGTGACGAGGTCCGCCTTGGCGAGCCGAGCCGCGCGCGCAGCCTGGATCGTATTGGCGCTGAGGCGATCCGCGATCTTGCGGGCCAGCGCTTCGAGGCGCTCCACGCGCTGGAGCTGCGTGCCGAGCTGCTTGTAATAAACTACGCTGCCCAGCTTTTCGAGTCGGGTAGCGAGCTTGACCTTGCGGTCCTGATTGAAGAAGAACCGCGCATCCGAGAGCCGGGGCCGCACCACGCGGGCATTGCCCTCGACGATGTGGCGCGGTCCCTTTTCCTTGGGGACCTCCATGTTGGAGACGATCAGGAACTTGTTGAGGAGCTTGCCCTTGGCGTCGAGCAGCGGAAAGTACTTCTGATTCTGCTGCATCGTCAGGATCAGGCACTCTTGCGGCACTTCGAGGTACTCGGATTCGAACTCGCTGACGTAGACCACCGGCCATTCGACCAGCGAGGTCACCTCGTCCAAGAGGCCTTCGGACGGATTGATCCGAGCGCGAAGCTCGGAGGCGCGCGCGTCGAGCTGCTCCTGGATCCGATTGCGGCGGGTCGTGAAGCACACGACGACCTTGCCCTGTTTTTCCATCAGATCAAAGTAGGCGTCGGCGCTCGGAATCGATATCTCGTCCTTGGAGAGAAAGCGATGGCCGCGGGTCACGCGGCCGGAGCGCTGACCGAGAACCTCGCCCGACACCACGCGGTCGCCGTGGAGCAGAACGAGGCCATGGACCGGACGGACGAACTGGTGATCCGTGTCGCCCCAACGCATGACCTTGGGAATAGGCAGCTTTTTGAGCGCCTCAGCGACAATGCCCGAGAGCACGTCGTCGAGCTTCGCGCCTTTGACCGAAGCCTGGTAGTAAAAAGTCTCGGACTTGCCGTCGGGACGCTTTTCGAACTGGGCGACCTCGCTCACCGGGATCTGCATCGCCTCGAGCTTTTTGAGGAGCGCGGGCGTGGGCTTGCCGGAGGCGTCGAGCGCGACCGGAACCGGCATGATCTTTTGCTGGACCGTCATGTCCGGGGCCTGCGTCTGCGCTTCAAGCACGCGGACAACCAAGCGCCTCGGAGTGGCAAACCACTGCGGAGCCGTCGTGGCGGGCGCGAGCGAGCGGGAGACCAGCCCGGCGTGGACTCCGGCGGCAAAGCTCTCCGCGAGACGCGCCAGCGCCTTGGGCGGGAGCTCTTCGGTAAGAAGCTCGACCAGAAGGTTGGCTTTCGTGCTCATTTTGCACCTTCCTTTCCGACCACGGGGCGGACCATCGGGAAGCCGAGGGCTTCGCGCGATTCATAATAGGACTGGGCGACGGCGCGGGCGAGCGTGCGGACGCGGCCGATGTAGGCGGCGCGCTCGGTGACCGAGATGGCGCCGCGGGCGTCGAGCATATTGAAAGTATGCGAACACTTCATGATCATCTCATACGCGGGGAGGGCGAGTTTGAGCTCCATGAGCCGCTTGGCTTCGGCTTCGTACTCATTGAAATGCCGGAAAAGCATCTCGGCATTGGAATGCTCGAAGTTGTACTTGGACTGCTCGACTTCGTTCTGATGAAAAACGTCGCCGTAAGTGATCGTCAGATCGCCGGAGCGGGCCCAGACGAGATCAAAGACGTTTTCGACGCCCTGGAGATACATCGCCAGGCGTTCGGCGCCGTAGGTGATCTCGCCCAGGACGGGTTTGCAGGTCAGAGAGCCCACTTCCTGAAAATACGTGAACTGGGTGACTTCCATGCCGTCGAGCCAGACTTCCCACCCGAGGCCCCAGGCGCCGAGGGTCGGCGATTCCCAGTTGTCCTCGACAAAGCGGATATCATGTTCGGAGGTGTCGATGCCGAGCGCGCGCAGCGATTCAATGTACAGATCCTGGATATTCGGCGGTGAGGGCTTGAGCACCACTTGATACTGGTAGTAGTGCTGCATGCGGTTGGGGTTTTCGCCGTAGCGCCCGTCTTTGGGACGACGCGATGGCTGGACGTACGCGGCCTTCCAGGGCTCGGGGCCGATAGCGCGCAAAAAAGTCGCGGTATGAAAAGTCCCCGCGCCGACTTCGATGTCATAGGGCTGGAGAATCGCGCAGCCCTGCTTGCTCCAAAACTCCTGCAGCCGCAGGATCACTTCCTGAAAGGTGATCACGTCTTTCTTCGCCGTCATTTCGGCAACTTGTCATGAAATCCGGGGATCTTCAACAGGCATGCGGCTTCAGAACTCCCCGCCGCCACGCCGCGCGGCGCAAGCACTGATCCGATCCACTCAGATCAGGACAAATCCCAAGAGCAACCCCAGAAGTCTGACGGCGACCCTGGCGACGCTCGCCGAGCGCAATGCCAGCACCGCGATCAGCGCCGCAAAGCTGAACGCCACGGTTCCGACATGGAAGCGATGCAGAGAACCCAGGTCGGGAATCGCGGTGTAGATGCACGGCACGGCGAGAAACGCGACTAACCCCAGTCTCGGCCAGATTCCCGCCCGGCTCCCGGATTCCTCCAGATGTTCGAGGAAGTGCACGTACTGAAGCGGCAGGAAAAAAAGAAAGACATAGCCGACGAAGTAATAGGCCTCCGGACTCACTTGATTCGCCACGATCTTGGCCGACGCGTAGTAGAGAAACGCAAAAAAAACCCCATTGCAGACCAGAGCGGCCGGGAGGAACCGCTTGAGCCGGAGCGGCCTGACCGAATAAACGTAGTTAAGGCCAAAAACACAGAGGGTCTCGATGCCGATCTGATTCAGAATGGCAAGGACCGCGAGACCCGCGTGAAGCGCCCAGGTCACTTGGAGAGACGCGCGTTCGGACCAAACTTTGAAACGATTTTTTGCCTCAAGGTCCTCGTCACGGTCATGCCAGTTGTTCAGCATATAGCCGGAGCAGAGGTAGATGCCGCAAAAGACGATCGCGTTGGCGGCCTTACCCACGTTGACGGGTCCGGAGTGATGCCACAAAGCGAGAAACGCAATCCCGAGCAGGTATGCCCAATGTTGAATCCGCAGCGTGAGTGCGCACTCGTGCGCAAACCGGAAAGCGCTGGGAAAGATGGCGATGCCAGTCACAGCTTCATGGTAAACTAATTGGATCCATGTTGAAAGCCATTCGCCTCGGGCCGCTCTTTATAGGGATCGCCGCTCTGGCCTTTGCCCTCAGCCTCCACTTCGGTCGCAACCGCTCGCTTACCGCCGACGAAGGGCTCACGCTCCATCTTGTCTCGCAGTCCCTCTCCCAAGGCCTGTCTCCGCTGCTCTACGAGATCCATACACCGCTGTACAACTTCCTGCTCGCGGCCTGGAGCCTAGTCGCGGGCGTCAGTCCGGAGAGCGCCAAACTCCTTTCCGCTTGCCTGACCGCGCTCTCCGTCGTCTTGGTCTATCTCTTTGCCCGAAGGCGCTTTGACGGGCGCACCGCCGTGATCGCGGCTTCGTTGCTCGCGCTCGCGCCCCTTCACGTTTATTATTCACAGTCCGTCCGCACCTACATACTCCTCATTGCGACGGCTACCTTGTCCTCCCGCGCTTATCTGGACTATTTCGATGATCTGGGGCGGAGAAGCGGGACGAAGTATCTCCTCGCGACCTCACTACTCGTCTATTCCCATCTGACGGGCTTTGCGGTCGTCCTGGCCCAGTGGATTCATTTTGTGGCGTTCGCGGCACGTTTTGAAGGGCTGCACCGGATTCCGTCTTGGCTGCGCCTGCAAGCTCTGCTCGCGCTGCTTTACTCGCCGGTCATTCTGGCCATTACGTTTCGCTTCGATTTCGCGCAGGACCTTCCCTCAGTCTATTCATGGGTGGAATCGCCCGCGCTGGGAGATCTATTGGTCCGACTTGCGGATCTGGCCGGACAAAGTCGGTTTCATGAGCTGGGTCTGGCCTATGGAATTCCGATTCTTTTTGCGGCCCTCACCCGGAAAGAGCGTTCCACAGACCCTGCGCCTGACGGGCCTCCCGTTCGAATCGCGACTTCCGCCTACCTCTGGCTCTGGTACCTCGTGCCTGGCATCGCGGCCTTTATTTACTCCTGGATCCACGCACCCATCCCTCTCCTTCGCGCGATGGTGCCGGGCATCGTCCCGCTGGCGATCCTTGCTGCGGACGGCCTGGCAAGGATGACTCGCAGATGGCGGGTTTCCTGGGCTCTGTTTTGCGTGATCCTGCTGATGTCCTTGCGGATCGACCTCCGCGCCTGGTCACACGATCGGGAGGGATGGTTCGGCCTCCCGGCCCAAATGCAGCCCCGTAGGTCGGACCTCGTGCTGATCTGGCCCTCCATCCTCATGTATCCCTACGCCCTTTACGCGGCGCCCGAGTGCTTTGGCTCAGCGGATCCCGAAAAATGTCTGAATTCCAGACGCGTTTACCCGTTCAACCGTTTTTCGGAGATCGAAAAGCGACTCAGTGCGGGCACGACCGTCTGGCTGATCGGCCATGCGCCGGGTGCATCGAGCATGCATTCGGACCCAGAGGTCTACCGTTTGCTCAAAGCGATCCCCGACTACACGGAGGCGCTCAAGCAAAAGCAAGTTGACCCCGGTTTGAGCGCGGTCCGGTTTACCGTCCCAGTCCAAAGAGATCCAGCGAGTAGCAATAAACCGCTTCGTCCTTCGAGTTCTTGACGATCCCACGCACCTGCTCGAGCGCGCGGACCAGCGCTTCCCGAATCCGGGGTAGATCCCCGTGCCCCACGCTGATCACTCCCGAGTAATGAAGTTCATGGGGCGTCTCCCTCTCGAGCGCTCTCATCGCTTGCAGTCTCCAGTTGACGTGGTGCTTAGCTATCATCGAAGAATTGTGATCCAAGTGAATGCGTACATCGCCAGGCCAAAATACGCCGTCTTCGCGTCTTACGAGTCCGACCGAAACCAGGAAATCCAGAATCTCAAGCACCTTGGGAAGGGGGAGATCGAAATAGCGCGATAGAACGCCCGGCGAACGAAGATCTGGATTAAGCACGGCCATGTGCACCGCGCAGTAGGCCCAATGACTGTAATAGGTGGACTGGTTTTCCGGGGTAAGCGATCTCTTATCCGTAAAGCGATTTGTCAGCAGCAACCTTTGGTCCTGCATTTTTCTTAGCTGGCGCTCGAAATGCATTTTCAACGAATGCGTCCCCGCCCTTCCCCACTCGACAAGAACCAGGAAGTAAGTCGACTCTTCGTCGCCATGCTCCAAAAGACCATTCAGCGCCTCCGCTTGCTCCAAACTGAAATGCGCATGCCCGGCTAGAACCTGGGAAATGTAAGCGAGGTGGCAGCGGGCCTGCCGAGCCATACGGGATTTCTCCCCTCTTCCGCCACCGGGTCGAGATTCGATCCAGGATCGCAAGTACAGTTTATAGTCGCGATATTCAAAGATATGGGGTCGCTGCGCCATATGTAAATTTTATCTTAAGTAATCACTTGAACTTTAATTTATTTTTCCTACTAAAAATGCGCATTGCGCCATAAAACGGGCCCCGCCGTAAGAGACTGATTAAACTCAGGCTACATATGAAACGGCGGCTTAATTAGGTCAGCTTAAATTGACTATTAAAGTCAAGTAATGTATGCCGCCCATGCAGCTCAAATGCGAGGAAACAATGACGAACCGAATCTTGTCCCCAAATTTCGCCTCAAAGCTGGCGATGCTTCTCAGTATCAGTTCAGCCGCAATCTCCTTCACGCACCCGGCTGTAGCCATCGCCCGAATGGGAGGCGAGACCGGCGGCGGAGGTGACACCTGCGAAAACCGCATCAAGACCATCCGTGACGACATCAGCTCATGGATCAAAAGCGGCGGCCCTGCCAGCCTGTCTCTTCCGAACGGCGTCACCGTCGGCAGCTACTCGAACCAGATGCTGGGCGCTATCAATTCCGCCAAGATCATGTGCGTCGGCCCCGGAGATCAGAATTATCCGGTTCAGGTCAACGGCACGCCGAAAGTTTGCCGCTTTAAGCACAGCGGCAGCGGCGCTCAGGAAATCAAATGCGATTTCGGCAAATTCCCCTTGCTAGACGAATCCGAGCAGTACGTACTCGTCCATCACGAATTCGCCGGACTCGCCGACCTCGAGCCCGCGGTCGGTGATGACTCCCAATATTTCATCTCAAACCAGATCAGCGAATACTTAGTAAACGTCGTTGTAAAAAAGCTGGCCATCAAGAAGCTGGCAGTCGCGATGTCCGACGGCGATTTCGATCCCGCCGCGGCGATGGCGAAAGGCCGCCAGCTGTACGCCAACGCGAAGAAGAACCTCCTGCCAATCAACTCAGACTTGGCGAATCTGAAATCCGAAATCGATTTGGCGCAGGCGCGACTGGATTCGATTCGGACCGGTCACGGGGGCATCGACCAGATCATTTCGGAATGCGGCGGAAACTTCAAGACCTCCGCGAGCCAGGAGCTGGATTACATCGCCGTCGATTATCGAGATGGCCTCCGGGAACTGGAATCCGCCTATGCTCGCTTCAGTGAAAACGTGAGCCGCTATATCAGCGCGCGAGATTGCTCGGCATGCGATTCGGAAATCCGGTCCGCCACGATGCAGAAGTATCAGAAGATCATCGAGTCCAGCTACCCCGAGCTCAAACACACGTTCCTGAACCGCCTCGACAGAGTGAACTCGCCCATTGAAAACGCGCCCTGGAGAAAGTCGTATTACGTCCTCTTCCCCTACAACAGACTGAATACCGCCAAAACCCTGGAGCGGATCGCGTATTCCTCTCCTCAATGCAATTTCGACAAGTTCTTCGCTTTCGAAGACGACGACACCTTCTCGGAGCTGCAGCGCAAGGTGGGCGGCGTCTCCTTCGCAGCCAAACTTTCCGCCGGAGAACTTCTCTCGGGAAAATACGAAAGCACGCTGCGCTATCTGGCGAAGTCTCGCTCCATTCCGGTCGAGAGAACTTCTTCGCGCTACGGTAAGCCCTACTCGCGATTCCAAAACGGCACTGTCGAAGTGCGCGTCACCTATGAATCGAGCATCTTCAACGATGAGCTCCGGCAGTATACCCCGGAGTTGACCAATCCAATCCACATCATCGCCGAAGCGCGAAACTGAGCTTCCTTTCTTGCTTTAAACTGCTGTAGGGCCTAGCGCATCGATTCTCCTAGCGAAGTCGATGCGCTAGTTCATTGATGTATCGCCCACCCAGCGTCCCGCCTTTTCTCTTGGCACGCCGCATTAACTCTACCTTCTACATTCGCAAATGCCGTAGCCGCTCGACCTACTTTCTGTTATCGAAATGAAAAGTCGTAAGCACAGGGCAACCCTACGGAGTCACGATCGATTATGACGCTCTCTCATTCGGCATTGTCACGGACCGGTACATCGACCTCGTGGTCTAAAGCCCAGGCCAAAGGCCAGGCTAAAGCCCGGATCAAAAAAGAAGCCGTACTTAAATCTGGCTCCACCTCCCCTAAAAAAAGCATGAAAACTATGGCAAGCAAGAAGGCCGCATCCAAGTCCAAGTCCAAGTCCA
>CAYXVB010000008.1:0-31541 GCA_964467785.1 uncultured Bacteriovoracaceae bacterium | reverse complement strand
TCCAAGTCCAAGTCCAAGTCCACTCCCGCCCGATACGTTTTCGGCTTCGGCGGCGGCAAGGCCGATGGCCAAGAGCACCAAAAGGAGCTCCTCGGCGGCAAGGGAGCCAATCTCCACGGCATGACCAAGCTCGGTCTGCCGGTGCCCCCCGGCTTCACAATCACGACCGAAGTCTGCACCCACTTCTACGGCAACAAGCAGTCCTATCCGAAGGGGCTCGAAGCGCAGGTCCAAACCGCGCTCGCCCGCATCGAAAAGCTGATGGGCCGAAAATTCGGGTCACGGAAAAATCCGCTGCTCGTCTCCGTCCGCTCCGGTGCCCGAGCCTCCATGCCCGGCATGATGGACACGATCCTCAATCTCGGACTCAATGACGAGACCGTCCAGGGCCTCATCGACGAGTCTCCCACCCCCGAAGTCGCGCGCTTTGCCTATGACTCCTATCGCCGCTTCATCACTATGTACTCGGACGTCGTGCTCGATGTGCACGCTAACCACTTCGAAGCCGCCCTCGAGGACATGAAGCACGCTCGCGGCGTCGAACTCGACACGCAGCTGACCTCGGACGACCTCAAGGAGCTGGTCGGCAAGTTCAAACAGATCGTCAAACTCAATGGCAAGCAGTTCCCCGAGGATCCCTGGAAACAGCTCTGGGGAGCCGTCGGCGCCGTTTTCGGCTCTTGGATGAGCCCGCGCGCGATCACCTATCGCCGCCTCAACGAGATCCCCGAGGATTGGGGCACCGCCGTCAACGTGCAATCCATGGTCTTCGGCAACATGGGTGACGACTGCGCCACCGGCGTGGCGTTCACCCGCGATCCCTCGACTGGAGAGCGCAAGTTCTTCGGCGAGTTCCTGATCAACGCCCAGGGCGAGGACGTGGTAGCCGGCATCCGCACTCCGCAGCCGATCAACGAATCCTCCCGCCAGCCTGGCCAGCAAAGCGAGGCCAAGCTCCCGACTCTCGAAGAGTCGATGCCCAAGCCCTACAAAGATCTGGTCAAGGTCTATCAAAAACTCGAAAAGCACTATCGCGACATGCAGGACATCGAGTTCACTATCGAGCGCGGCAAGTTGTACATGCTGCAGACGCGCTCGGGCAAACGCACAGCGGCCGCCGCAGTCCGCATCGCAGTCGAGATGGTACGCGAAAAACTGATCTCGAAGCAGGAAGCCATCCTTCGCGTGAAGCCGGAACAGCTCGATCAGCTCCTCCACCCCACGCTTGACCCCAAGGCAGCGAAAAAGCTCATCGCCAAGGGCCTGCCCGCCTCGCCGGGAGCCGCGTCTGGTCAGATCGTTTTCGATCCGGACACCGCCGAGCAATGGGCAGGCGAAGGTAAGAAGATCATCCTGGTTCGCCTTGAAACCTCGCCCGAGGACATCCACGGCATGTCCGTGGCCGAAGGCATCCTCACCGCTCGCGGAGGAATGACCTCCCACGCGGCGGTCGTGGCGCGCGGCATGGGTAAGTGCTGCGTTTCCGGTTGCTCCACGATCAAGATCTCTTATGACCGCAAGGAAATGGTGGTCGGCCCGCACACCCTCAAGGAGGGGGATTCGATCACTCTCGACGGCAGCACCGGCGAGGTGATGCTGGGACGCGTGCCCACCATCACCCCGGCTCTCAACAAAGACTTCCAGGAGCTCATGACCTGGGTGGACGGCGTCCGCCAGCTTCGGGTCCGCACCAATGCGGATACGCCGAACGACGCCAAGGTAGCCCGGAATTTCGGGGCCGAAGGCATCGGCCTCTGCCGCACCGAGCATATGTTCTTTGAAGCTGAACGCATCGATGCGGTCCGCGAGATGATCCTGGCCGACACCGCCGAAGGACGCGCCCGGGCTCTGGCCAAGATCGCTCCGATGCAAAAGAGCGACTTCAAGGGCATCTTCCGCGAGATGAAGGACCTCCCGGTCACCATCCGCCTGCTCGACCCGCCACTGCACGAGTTCATCCCCCACACGGATGGCGAGCTGCATGAGCTGGCTGACAAGATCCATGTCAGCTTCGACCGCCTCAAACGTAAGGCCGAGATGCTCCACGAGTTCAATCCCATGCTCGGGCACCGCGGCTGCCGCCTCGGTGTAAGCTTCCCCGAGATCTACCGGATGCAAGTCCGCGCGATCATGGAAGCGGCCTGCGAGCTGGTGCGCGACGAAGGCTTCAAGATCGTCCCCGAAATCATGATTCCGCTGGTCGGCGACTGGCGCGAGCTCAAGTGGGTCGGAAGCCAGTGCATCGACGAAGCCGAGAAGGTCATCGCCCAGTTCAAGACCTCGGGCGGTAAGAGCCGGGCCATCGAATACAAGATCGGCACCATGATCGAGCTGCCGCGCGCGGCGCTGACCGCGGGCGAGATCGCGCGTTACGCCGAGTTCTTCAGCTTCGGCACGAACGATCTCACCCAGACCACCTACGGCCTCTCGCGCGACGACTCGGGCATGTTCCTCAAGGACTACATGGACGCCAAGATATTCGAAAAGGATCCATTCGCGTCGCTCGACCCACATGGCGTGGGCCGTTTGATGAAACTGGCCTTTGACGAAGGGCGCGCGGCCCGTCCGGACCTTAAGGTCGGAATCTGTGGCGAACACGGCGGCGACCCGGCGTCGGTGACCTTTTGCCACAATGCCGGGCTCGACTATGTGAGCTGCTCGCCGTTCCGCGTGCCGATCGCTCGCCTCGCGGCAGCGCAGGCTGCTATTCAGGCTCCGCGCAAGGCGCCGTCCAGAACGAAGACAACTATTAAGGTCAAAACCAAGGCCAAAAGGCGCAAATAACCCGACAAGAATGCCTAGTGAACGGCTTTTTTACGATCGGGACATGAGACCACTCAAAAGGGGCGCCCAGTGCGATCAGCCTGGGCGCCTTCTTTCGTTGGCGCAGGGTTCAACACGGTGCGTTTCGGAACATTCCAGGTTCTTTAGAAACCTTGACAGTTCTCAAGTATGTTCAAATTGAACCATCACCGTTTTTCTTGACCAATTGCGCCGAAAACAGGAAGGATGGACTCACTCCAAATGTCTGCTCAAACTATGCACGGACACCCTTCAAAAGACTGCTCGGGCAGCACTTTGGCCAAGCTCTCCCTCGGCGCCCTCGGAGTCGTCTACGGCGACATCGGCACCTCTCCGCTTTACGCGCTGAAGGAAAGCTTCCACCCCTCGCACGGCCTCGCGCTCAGTAGCGCGAATATCTTTGGCATCCTATCCTTGGTCTTCTGGTCGCTCACGCTGGTGATCGTCGTCAAGTACCTAGCCTTCATTCTGCGCGCCGATAATCAAGGTGAGGGCGGGATTACTACGTTGCTTGCGCTCCTGCTGCCCCGCCTGGAGAAACCCAACGACGCCCGCCGGCGGCGCATCGTCGTGCTCCTCGCACTCTTCGGCGCGGGACTGCTTTATGGCGACGGCATCATCACTCCGGCCATCTCGGTGCTTTCCGCGATCGAGGGTCTTGCAGTGGCGACGCCCGCGTTCGATCCCGTGATCGTACCGATCACGATCGGCATCCTGATCGTGCTCTTCAGCGTGCAGCGCGGGGGTACCCACCGGATCGGAGCCGTCTTTGGCCCGATGACGCTGCTCTGGTTCCTCACCCTAGCCGTCACGGGACTTCCGTGGATATTCCGCCATCCCGAGATCCTCGGCGCGGTCAATCCGATGCACGCCATCTCGTTCTTCTCCCGCAACGGAATACAGGGATTCCTCGTGCTCAGCTCCATCGTCCTTTGCATCACCGGGGGCGAGGCGCTTTACGCGGACATGGGTCACTTCGGCCGCAAGCCGATCCGCTGGAGCTGGTACACCGTGGTCTTTCCGGCGCTGCTGATCAACTATTTCGGCCAAGGCGCCGTCGTTCTCGAAAAAGGCGCAGCCGTCCTCGATCACACCTTTTACGCGCTGGTCGACGGCTGGCTGATTTATCCGCTGGTGCTCATCGCCACCATCGCCACCGTGATCGCTTCCCAAGCGCTGATCTCTGGAGCGTTTTCGCTCACCCAGCAGAGCGTACAGCTCGGCTATCTTCCGCGCACCAACATCCGCCACACCTCGCGTGAGACCGAAGGTCAGATCTTTGTCCCGGGCGTGAACCTCTTTCTCATGGTCGCCTGCATCAGCCTGGTGCTCGTGTTCGAGGAGTCCACCAAGCTCGCCGCCGCCTACGGCATCGCGGTGACCGGCACGATGACAATCACGTCCCTGCTCTTCTTCCTCGTCGTGCGGCTCGTTTGGAAGTGGCCCGTGTTCCAGGCGGTCGCCTTGGTGGCGCTCTTCCTGACGATCGATCTCGCCTTCTTCGGCGCCAATCTGGCAAAGCTGATCCACGGCGGCTGGATCCCCGTCTTGATCGCGATCGCCATCTTGTCCGTAATGATGACCTGGAAACGCGGCCGCATCACCCTGGCCGCTCAGATGGCCAAGCTCTCGGTACCACTCGACCGCTTTATCGACAAAGTCGCCGAGGACAAGCCCCATCGAGTCAAGGGCACCGCTGTGTTCATGACCCTGAACCGCGATATCGCGCCGTCGGTGCTCCTGCACCATTACCGCCACAACCAATCTTTGCACGAAAAAGTCGTGCTCCTCTCGATCATCACCGAGCATGCGCCCGAAGTCCCCATGGACGAGCGTGTCCGCGTGACGGATTTCGACCAGGGTTTTGTCAAAGTGATCGCCCGTTATGGCTACATGGAGACTCCGGACGTCGAAGAGATCCTGACCCGCTGCGAATCCTCAGGTCTCAAGATCGACCGCTCCCGAGTCAGCTACTACCTGGGCCGCGAGTCCTTCCTCGCCACCGGAGACAGCGGCATGTACCTCTGGCGCAAAAAGCTCTTTGTCGTGCTTTCACGCAATGCGCGCCCCGCGACTGAGTTCTTCAATCTGCCCCCGGATCAGGTGATCGAGATCGGTTCCCAGGTCCGGATCTGATCGCTCAGGGCGACGGGATAAACTGGGGCAAAACAGCTTTAAACAGTCCGTTGCCCAACTGGCCACTGTCATTGGCGCCAAAACATTTTAAGAGCCCCGCCGTGGTGATCGCGCAGGCATGATTTTTACCGGCCGACACCTCTCCAAAGGTGACTCCGCTGTCGACGACGGTCGGCGATATATAATCCAGATTCAGATCCGGCTGGCCCGCTTGTCCCTTGTCGTTTGAACCCCAGCACTTAAGAATGCCTGCCTGTGTGACACCACAAGCCGTAACGCTTCCGACGGAAACCTGAGCATAGGGAGTACTCGCATCACTGATCAATGCGGGAACATTGCGACTGGTCCCGGTATTGTCGCCGAGCACGCCCGTTCCGTTGTAACCCCAGCACTGAACCAGCCGAGTCGAGCTCAGGATGGCGCAGGTGGAGTAGTAGCCTGCCGAAACCGCGTTATAAGCGCTCCCGGAGCTGATCACCACCGGTGAATAGCACGAACTAAAAGTGCCGTCGCCCAGCTCGCCGTTGGAGTTATTTCCCCAGCATTTGAGGGCGCCCGACGTCGTCACGCCACAGGTATGGTTCTGACCCGCCGACACGTCTAAGTATTGAGTCATCGCATCAATTGCGACAGGCGTATTTCGCACTATGCTGGAGCCGTCTCCTAGCTGACCGTTGGAATTACCACCCCAGCACTTGAGGGTTCCCGCAGTGGTAATCCCGCAAGTATGCAAACTACCGCTCGAAACCTGTTTATATGATGTCGCAGCATCGACGAGTAGAGGTACGGACGCGGACGTGGCGCCCCCTGAGATAACGACACCCAGCTGTCCATTAGCGTTGTCACCCCAACAATACAGAGCTCCACTCGTCTTTTCGATCCCACACGCATGTAATCCTCCCGCTGAGACGGAGGAGAATTCCCGTTCCAAGCCAAGGCGAGTCGGCGATGAGCGCGGGATTTCGGTGCGATCGCCGAGCTGATTATTCGAGTTGCGACCCCAGCAGCGAATCGCGCCGGACGTAGCGGACACGCCGCAGCCAAAAGCGTTTCCGACCTCCACCTTTGAATACGTCGAACGGGGATCAACCCCAATCGGATTCCGCTCGCTGAGGGAGACTCGGTCTCCGTGACGACCATTCGAACGATCCCCCCAGCACCTGAGCGCCCCGGTTGGGCTGACTATCGCGCAAGTGTGTACAGCGCCCATCGAAACCTGGGAGTAGGCAGTTGCCTGATCGATTTTGATCGGCGTGCTGCGATTACTCAAAAATCCATCGCCGAGCTGGCCCGAGGAGTTGGCGCCCCAGCACTTCAGGATTGAGGAACCGCTCAACAAACCACAAGTTTGGCTCTCCTTGGCCGACACCCGCGAATAACTGGTGCCCGTGTCGATATCCACCGGCACGTATTTATCGACAGTGCTGCCATCACCGAGCTGCCCGGAAATATTATTGCCCCAGCACTTCATACCCAGGGTCCCCGAAACGATCGCGCAGGTATGGAGTCCTGCCGCCGCGACTTCGCTAAAGGACGTGCCGGACGCAATGACAGTTGGAAAGAAACGATTAGTCGTGGTGCCGTCACCCAACTGGCCGTATGCGTTCTGCCCCCAGCATTTGAGCGCCCCTGCGGCGGTGATTCCACAAGCGTGGTTCCGACCGGCAACAATCCTGGTGTAGATCGTGCCCGCGTCCACAGTGGTTGGCGTGGTCCTCAGTATGCCCCTACCGTCACCCACCTGCCCACTGGAATTGCTACCCCAGCAATTGAGCTCGCCCGTTGTCCGGATGCCGCAAGTAAAGCCGTTACCCGCCGAGATTTCGGAAAAAGTAAGGGCCCCATACGTTAAGGTCGGCAATATTTGGTTCGTAAACGAGTCAATGCCCAATTGCCCCATGCTATTGGCGCCCCAGCACTTGAGGGTATTCGAACCCGCTAAGATCGCACAGGTATGATCCGAACCTGCGGATACCTTGGTATAAGCGCTCGCCGGATCGATCTGTACTGGGGTTATCGCGTCGACGAAGGTTCCGTTACCGACCTGTCCCGAGAAATTCATGCCCCAGCAATAAAGACTGCCCGTCCCAACTTGAAGCCCACAAGAATGCGCGGCCCCGAGCGAAATTAGACTGAAGTTTAAGCCATTGCTCTCGTCGTCGCGGATCATCAGCATCGCTTGATCGCGCGTGGAGAGAAGGACGTTCTCGCTGCCAACGGGCCGATCCAGAGATAGCAAGATCCGACGATCTCCTTGAACGGTTAAATTATTGATCAGACTGAAGCCCGCACTCATCGAGGTCGCGCCAGCCGGAATCGTCACAAAGGGCAAATTGAAGTCATGATCCACGCCCACAACCGCGTCTCCTGAGACGACGATCGGCACATCCAATGGAGCAAGCGCCGCGGGCGTGATCGAAACCGTCACGGCCCGGTTGCCGCCGTTTTCTCCGGCTTCTTCCGAATAGCGGCTAGCCTGAAAGGACAGACTATGCGGAATGGCATCCACCAGAAGCGTGCTGGCCGGTGGAAGAATCTGAGCAGAGGCACTGACATCGGCGCCGCCCGCGACAATCGTGCCGCCGTTGAGGTCGATCGCGCCGGTAACGATATTCGTCGCTTCGAGCTCGCCGGGAGCGGGAGTGTACTTGAACTGCAGCGCCGAAGTTCCGGACCCGGAGAGATAGTGGGCGTAAGTGGCCCCCCCTCCTACGGTGAGGGCAAGCCGAGGATTTCCGGTGACCGTGACCGGAGCGCTGAAACTCGCCGTCCAAATCGCGCTCTGCCCAAGGAAGAGTACCTTCCGCGTAGAAGAGATGGGAACTCCTCCGGGTGTCTCGATCTGTTGGATGCGAGCTTCGGGTGGAATAAAAAGTCCGACGGAACAGGCAGGCAACACGAAAAATGACGCGACAAGGCCCCCTAAGCGAAGCCTGGCTTGTGCCGATTTGGGGCGGGTTCCACCCGCACATTTAGGGAATTGAAATAAAAGCGACAAGCAACGTACCTCTAGATGACTTTTCGAGTCTTCGCAGCGTTCACCTGAATTCCATTTTAGGGTTTTTAACATAACGCGTCAAACCAAAGCCGCTCTTCGCTTCTGTAAGCCGAAGAGACTTTTAAATTTTCAAAAATGTCAGAGTTGACGCATTGCTTCCTTATCTGGACTTACTTAGACTGAGTTCATCACCAACACCAGGAGGTCAGACATGATCTGTGGAGCGTATGCTGTGACTCAAAGCGCGCGCTATCATGTGCGCGAATTCCATGCACCTCAGGAGACAGGCCCTCCGAAGCAGCAATAGCGTGGGCAAGGCCGCGGCATAAGACGTCTGCGGTGCTCACGGACTGTCGAGGCCCTTCCGGCCAGAGGGGTGAGCGACAGCTCAGTTGTCGGGCGGAGACCATCACCTGCGGGAGCAGGGACTGTCAGGAGGCGGTCCCCTGAATCGCTGAGCGATTCACCCCAGGGTTGAGAAAACTTGTCGGGCTCGGTGGCTAGTTCGCCACCGAGCCCGATTTTGTTGAGTTTCCATGTTTAAAGCTGTGTTACTTTTGACACAGAGCCGCTCCGACGATGAAACAAGAGCAAATCCTTCAGCTGGTACTTGAGATCCTGAAAAGCCTGCCGCAAACCCGAAGCGACCTGAGCCGCGCAGAGGCCGAAACGCCGCTCTTCGGCCCGGAGGGCTGCCTGGATTCCGTGGAGCTTCTGTCCTTTGTGTTCGAGCTCGAACAAGCCCTCCGTGAGCGCACCGGCAGGAAAGTCGTCATCCTTTCGGACAAAGCGCTCTCCCAGACCAAGAGTCCATTTCAGACCGCCTCCCGCCTCGCCCAATTCATCGAGAGCCTGATTCATGACAACGCAAACTGAGTCAAAGCCGGTCACCTTGATCACCGGTACGAGCCGCGGCATCGGCAAGGAGCTGGCGCGCTATTACCTCTCGGCCGGCCATGAGGTGATCGGTTGCAGCAGGAGCGAAGCGACGATCCAGGATCCGGATTACCACCACTACTCGATCGATCTCGCTTCCGTCGAAGCGATCCGCGATATGTTCCAGGACATCGGTCAGCGCTGGGGCCGGCTCAGCCACCTCATCAACAATGCGGCGCTCTCGAGCTTTAACCTCGCGGCTTTCACCGAGGCGGCGACAGTCGAGAAACTCCTGGCGGTCAACTTCACCGCTCCCTATGTCCTGAGTCAGGAGGCGCTCCGGCTGATGCAAAGACAGCGCTTTGGCCGCATCGTCAACTTCTCCACCGTCGCCGTGCCGCTCGCGGTCCAGACCCTATCGGCCTATGCGTCGTCCAAGGCGGCACTCGAAACATTGACGCGGATATTGGCCCGGGAGTTCGGCCCCTTCGGCATCACCGTCAATTGCGTCGGGCCGACGGTCATCCAGACCGACCTGATCTCCCGGCTGCCCGATCACGTAGTCCGCGGCATCCTCGAGGCGCAGGCGATCAAGGCACCTGCCGGATTCGAGGACGTCATCGCCGCCACCGATTTTTTCCTATCACCGCGATCTGGGCAGTTCACGGGACAAGTCCTCTATCTCGGGGGCTTTGGATGATCTCCGGTGAGCTGCTTTCCAGGATGGAAGCCGCCGCCGATCGCGAAGCCCTCGTCACGGACGAGGCCGCCTGGACCTACCGGCAGCTTCTGCATTTGACCGACGAGCTTCTCCGGATCTTCGACGAAAGGGACGTGCGCCCGGGCGATTCAGTCTCGCTCATTGCCGACTTCCATGGCCGCTCCGTGGCCGCGCTCATCGCACTGCTGAAGAGAAACGCGTTCATTTCTCTGGTGCCGGATATCGATGCGGACCTGCAGGAGCCCTATCTCCAAATCATCGAGCCGCGCTTCGTGCTGCGCATCGATCCACAAGGCCGCCCGGAGCTCACGCTCCGTCAAAGCAGCCCTCACGTCCAACCGCTGCATGCGGTGCTCCTCTCCCGAGGCCATGCGGGAGTCGTGATGTTCAGTTCGGGATCGGAAAAGACTCCAAAAGCAGTGGTGCACGACTTCGAGACTTTTCTCACGCGCTTCAATTTACCGCCCCGTCCCTCCAAGGGCCTGGCATTCATGCAGTTCGACCACGTCGGTGGGATCTACAACCTCTTTTCCAGCCTCTTCAATCAGGGAACGCTCTTTTTCAGCCGTAAACGAGACCCGGACGTCATCGGCGCGCTGATCGAGCGGCATCGAATCGAGTTTTTTCCGATGTCGGCAAGCTACATGAACCTCCTAGCGCTGCAAAAGCCCTGGCTTCGCCATGACCTTTCAAGCCTCAAGGTCATCGTCTATGGCTCGGAGCGTCCCTCCGAGCACACCGTGCGCCAATTGGCCGGCGAGCTTCCCGGCGTGACCCTGCACCAAAACTACGGTCTGACCGAAGTCTGCCTGCTGCGCTCCCGGTCCCGCTCCAACGACTCCACCTGGCTCAAGATCGCAGATCCGATGGCCCGGATCCGCGTCGTCGACGGCAAGCTCCAAGTCAAATCAGAACTGACCATGTTGGGATACCTCAACGCCCCGCATGCGCTGACTCCCGACGGCTGGTACGAGACGGGAGATCTCGCGGAGGAAGATGGCGAGTGGTTTCGCGTGATCGGCCGCTCTTCGCAGGTGATCTCAGTCGGCGGACGCAAGGTCTCTCCCGAGGCCGTCGAAGAAGTCCTCCAACAGATTCCCGGAGTGGCGCACGTGATCGTGAGCGCGGTACCCAATCCCTTGCTGGGCCAGTCCGTACGAGCGGTTTTCCAGCTCGCGGAGGGCGTCAAAACCGACCCGCGGGAATTCCGCCTTCGCGTGCGCGGCTTTTGCAGTGAACGCCTCAAACCCTACGAAGCGCCTTCGGAAATCGAAATCAGCGAAGAGCCCCTGATGGGCCGGCGACTCAAAAAGCGCCGCGCGCTCAAGGACCGCTGACCACCATGTACTTCAACGTCTTTTTCTACGCCCTCTTGCTTCTGTCAGGCCTGGTGTTGCGCCTGGCTCCGAGCCTTCGTGGGCGCCACCCGATCGTCCTATTGCTCGGACTCAACCTAATCCTGATCGGGGTCTACTTTTACAGATCCGTCGTCTACTTCCTGCCGCCCATCGGCTTCGCCCTCGCGGGCGCGGTGCTGGTCCCGGCCTTTCTACCTCGATTCGCGGCAACCGCGGCACGCCTGGCGCTCGTGGCGGAACTGCTTTATTTCGTATTGGTCAAGCGCATGGCGCCGGGTTCGAGCTTTCCCGTCGGCATCTCATTCGTGTTGTTCCTTTGCACGGGAGCCCTGATCGACCGGATTAGACACCGGTTTGATGGCGAGCGCATCACAGTGGCCGAATTTCTCTGCGCTGCGACCTTTGCGCCGCTGCTGGTGGCAGGACCGTTCGCGGGCTTTCGCGATCTCCGCGCGCGCATGCGCAGCCCCGAGCCGATCACACCGGACACGGATCGCGAAGCCGCCCTGCTCTTCGTAAACGGTTTCTTCAAGAAAGCGATCGCGAACCTCCTTTTCATCTACTCCAATCTCGGACAGGCGACGCCAATGGACCACGCCTACCCGCTCCTGGCCATCCTGAGTCTGCCGGCGTTCTATTACGCCGATTTCTCGGGCTACTCGGACATGGCTCGCGGAGTGGCGCTATTTCTTGGAATCCGCATCTCCCCTAACTTCCGACTTCCCTACCTGGCGCGTTCGTTCGCCGCCTTCTGGCAACGCTGGCACATCTCGCTCGGCGATTGGCTGCGGGATTATCTCTACAACCCGCTGTTCCTGGTCCATCTGCCGCGCCTGATCCGCTCACACCGCTTGCGGGTCGCCCTGATTCCTTATCTCACGCTGATCCTCACGCTGCTTGCGATCAATCTCTGGCACGGGCTCACCGTGAAATTCCTCTCGCTGGGCCTCGCCACCGGCGCGATCGCATCCCTGCCCTTCCATCGCGCGCCACGGCCAATCGCGCAGCTCGCGGTGCTGGGCTCCATCTTTCTCTACCAACTCGTATTCTGGTGCCCGGATCTCTCGTCGGCCTGGAACTTCCTCGGAGCCATGGCGGCTAGGGCGCCCGAGTCCGTCGCCTCGCCGGAATTTTATCTCAAGGCCGCGCCCCTTCTGCTGGCGCTGGCGCTGCCTCACTGGATCGACTCGCGGATCTTGGGCGCCGAGACTTATCCCGGTCGAAGCAAGCCGTTGGCGCTCCAGCTGGCGCTCGTCGCCTGGATGACGGGCAGCCTGCTGATCTACATACCTGGAGTCAATTTTGTTTATTCGCGCTACTAAACAAATACTCAACCCTTTCGCGATCACCCTGGTCGGAGCCTATGCGCTGGCAGCCGCGGCCGGAAACTTCTTGAACCGAATGCCGGAGATTCCAGGAACCTATTACCAACAAGCCCGCAGGATGGCGGATTTCGCCGACCACTCCGGCGTGATCGCCCGCGCGACGCGCGAGGGACGACGGGTTGTGCTGGCGCTGGGACAGTCGAGATTCGAAGCCTCGATCGATCCGGAGTTTCTCGACCGCGCGCTCAACGCCGACGAGACTGCCTCGAATCGGTTCGAGTCATACAATCTGGGCGTGCGCTTTGCTTATCTCGATCACCTTCAGCTGCTCTTACGCGAGGTCAAAAGCGCGATGAAGGGAGTGGGCTCTCCGGACACCCTTGTAATCGAATTGAGCCCGGCCATGTTGACTTATGCGTTCGAACGAAGCTTCGGTGCGTATACGATGACCAGCTCGTTATTACCTCTGATGCTGCGCAACGCGCATCAATGGATCGATGCCGCCGGACTGTCGCTCATTCGTACGGCTTCCATCATGGCCATCGACCAGGCCACGCTCGAGCAAATTTCCGGATCTGGCACGACCCGGATGGTTTTTGGCCTCTGGAAGCGAACCCCCGGCGACACCGAGCTATATTGGGATCCGGCCCTCCGCGGCGGAACCCCGTATCTCTCCCGCTATCCCGACATTCCGCAGGACGAATCCTGGTGGCGCATCAACGATCACCATTACCCTGTCCTCGAACGCACGCTGGACATCTCCGAGGTCAAGCTTGATCCCCTGATGGTCGACCGGCTCGAGGCGCTCCTCCGCGAGGCGGCCAGCATGGCCCGACAGGTGATCTTCGTCCACTCTCCCCTGCCCCGCACCTACGCACTCCGGCGCACAGCGATGGGCCAAGCTCGAGTCGACGACCTGCTCGCCCGCCTGGCGCGAATACCAGGAGTCAAGGTTGCCGACCTCACGCGCGAGTTCGAGGACGACCGAAACTTTATTGACATCTTCCACCTCAATCGCGAGGCCAGCCGGAAGTTCAACCTGAAGGTCGCCGAACTGATTCTCGGCCACTCATCTTTGGACCACTCATCTTTGGACCGATGATCCCATCCCATTTCTCCTTGTAGCCCCGGCAAAACCACATGCTACAATCAAGGACAAATCCAATAAGCCACTGTATCGAACCTTTTTTGTGGGCATTTTTTTAAAAAAGTTATGAACCCATTCTGGAAAGTCCGGTGCCTTTTCTGCATTCCCCTCCATGACGCGCGAGTAGTATCCGCGATGCCGATCCACCGCGCCGTCCAACGTGCTGACGCCATCGTAGTGGATCTCGAGGACTCGCTCGCCTATCCTAAGAAGGAATCAGGACGCGCCCTTCTCCGGGACGTCGTGCGTGTCTTTCGGCCGCTCACCTCCTGCATCTGGGTTCGGGTCAACTCCGAGCCCGAGGAGCTCGCAAACGATCTCGACGCGATCCAAGGCCTCCCCATCGACGCGATCAGTCCCACGAAAGTGGAGAGCCCGGACGCCTTTGCGATGATCACGGCCCGCTTTCCATCCACCTACATTGTACCCACGATCGAGACGCCCCGCGGAATCCTCCGAGCGGAATCGATCCTTGCCCATCCGTCCGTCCGGGCCACCATTTTCGGCGCGGAAGACTTTGCCGCCGAGCTCGGAGTCGAGCCCTCGCCCGAGGCGCTGCTTTACGCCGCCCAGCACTTCCTCTGCTCCGCCGCGGCTTATCAGCTTCCAGCGCTCGGAGTCGTCGGCAACTTCCGGCGATTCGACAAGGAAGGTCTCTCGCAGTTCCGCGCTCTTTGCGAGTTCTCGCGTGACCTCGGATTCAGCGGCACGTTCGCGGTAAGCTCCGCGCAGATTCGACTGATCAAGGAAGCGTTCTCTCCTACTCCGGATCTACTGGCCAAGGCGGAAGAGCTGGTCCGCCTGGAACGGGACAATTCTGTGTACTCCTACCATAACGAAATGGTGGGCCCGCCCGTGATCAAACGCATGCGAAGGATACTTGAACGCAATGAGCGAGCTAAAATCGATCGAAACAAAGACTCGGACTGACATCGACTCGGCCAAAAACGCAGTCGAGATCCTCGCCGGAGGCGCTCTCGCCTGCCTCGGCCTCGTGCTCAGCCTGCCGATCCTCGGACCCGAGGCTACCGCGTTTTCCGCCGTGGTCCTGGGCTTGATCCTAATCAGTCCCGCGCGGCGCGAGCAAGTGCTGGGCGCGGCGAGCTTTGGGACTTTCTACTTCCTCTGGATAAGAAACGTTCCGGGGCCGGCGGCAAAGGACCCGATCCTGATGGCCGGGACTCTCGCGACCTGGTCGACCATCCTCGCGATCGTCATTCGCTTCCGCCAGCGGATCACTCCGCTCGGTTTGCTGACCGCGTTCCTGGCCGCGCTCGCGCTGCTGGGTTGGAACGCGGCACCCACGAACCCGATCGCGCGAGAGGTCTATTTTGCGCTCAGTAGATTCGGTTTCCTGATCTGGTATCTGGGACTGGCGCTCGCAAGTTGGAAAGAAAAGCCTTTTACCCTGAAGGATATCCCCTTCATCCTCGTGCCGTTCTGGAGCGTCAAAGTGCACACCCTGCCGATGCCGGGACTTGGACCGCTCATGGATCGGGAGCCAATCAGCCGCAAACAGCTCCGGGATCGCCAGCTGGCCGGCATCCGGATCATCCTTTTAGGATGGGTGGCGCTTGCCATCCGGGACACGATCAACTGGAGCTTGTTCTCGGCTGGCAATGCCATGCCATTCATCAAAGCGCTTCCGACCGCGAGCCTGCTCCCTTTCAGCGCCGGTTTTGGTGACGCTTACGCCAGTCATGTGACGCTTTGGCTCAAATGGGTTTGCGTGATCGCGCACTTCGTACAGGCCTACATGGAAATGGCGTACTACTGCGCGTTTCCGGTGGGCATGGCCCGCCTCGCTGGGCTGGATCTTCCCCCCATGTTTGACAGCCCCTGGAAGGCCAAGACCATGGCCCAGTTCTACGGGCGTATGCTCTTCTATTATAACCGCATGCTGATCGGGCTCTTTTACCGCCCGCTCAAGTCCCGCCTGCAATTCATCCGCTCGCGCCAGCTGCAGGTTTACTTCGCCCTCGTGGGCTCACTTTTCCTCGGCGGGTTCCTGATCCATTTCGTGCGCGACTTCCGCAAGATCTCCGACCAGGGACTCCTTGCCGGCGTGAACTACTACGCCAATACGATCCCGTACTTCCTGATCATCACGATGCTCGTGGGCGCTTCCGTCTTCAGTAGGCGCAAGAAGTTCGCACGGGATTCCTTCACGCTGCAAGTGGCGCGAACCAGCGTTTACCTAGTGGGCTGGGCGTTGGTCTATACCGCGTTCGTCGCCACCGCCCACTCCGAGACGACCTGGGCGGACTATCTGACCTACATGCGGAGCCTGATCGGGCTCTGATCCGTACGTTCGGAGTCTCTCCGCAAGAGGCGGCGCGACAGCCTTGTGAGTGCCTTGAGGCCCTCGACCCAGATCATATGCGCCCCTCGCACGCGAAACTCATTGTATTTGTCGCGCTTGATCATCTTAGTGAGATTGACCAGAAGGAACGGATTGAGCCAGGCCGGAAAGAAGCGAATCAGTCCGCGCTCCACACAGAACCGCACGAGAGCCCGGGGCAACAGCGGCAGCAAGACGATGAAAGCGTGATAGCGGCGCGATAGCGCGTCCTTTTCAAGCTCAGTCCCGCCCGCGATATGGCCTCGCGTGTGGCGGTCCTTTTCCAAGTATTCGATCTGCGCGGCGCTCAGGAGCTTTCGTTCCTTGGCGATCTGAAGAATTTCGGTCGAGGGATAATAGCGCAGCCAAAACGCGTAAAGGTGCCAGGGATTGCCCTCCGCGAGCAGTCTCACCGTATTATCGAGATCCTGCCGCGTCTCGGACGGCAGTCCGATGATGATGTCCACCGTGGTTCGGATCCCGGCTTCGCGCAGCGCCTTCATAGCTTGCACGACCTTTTCGTCCTTGGTGTTGCGATGCATGATGTCCAAACGCAACTGCTCCGAGCCGGATTGAATACCCATCTCCACCGCGTCGCACCCGCTGTCCGCGAGCAGCCGGGCGATGTCCCGGTCGATGGTATTCGGATAAACCCAGGCAAAGTAGGGAATACCCACCTTTTCTTTGTAAAGCGGCGCGAACTCCCGGATCCATCTCCTGTCGTAACTGAAATCCTCGTCGTTGAACCGCACATGCTTGATCCCATAGCGATCGCGGGCCCAAAGAATTTCTTGGACGACGCGCTCCGGACTCTGCCGGCGCGTCCACTTCTGCCGGACGCCCGATGCCTTGTAGAGGCGGGCCGAAGAATTGTTGTCGCAGAAAGTACAACGATACGGACAGCCACGGCCGGTCATCGTGGTGTAACCATGATCGAGATAGGGCAAAAGATCGTAGTAAAGATCCTTATCCGGAAACGGAAGAGTATCGAGATCCTCGATCAACGGACGCATGGGATTGATCCGGATCCTGCCGCCCAGCTCCTTGTAGCCGAGTCCGAGCACCTGATCAAATCCCTTGCCGCGCTCCAGCGCCTCGACCAGCTCCAGCAGCGTGAGCTCTCCTTCTCCCCTGACGATGAAATCGATTTCGGGATTTCGGAGCGCTTCTTCGGGATGAAAAGTAGGATGGGCGTTACCCATCACAATCGGAATGTCAAAGCGCTCCTTGATCCGCCGCGCCCATCGGAGCGCCCAAGGGTAATCGTCCGTGACGGCAGAGAGCGCGATGAGATCGGGATTGTGCCGTTCGATGGCGCGCAGTCCTTCTTCGGTCTCGTCAAGCAAACGAGCCAGCCCCTTGAACTGAATCCACGGATTGTCGAAAAGCCGCGAGTCGTTGACGAGCGCGGTCGTATGGCCGGCCTGTCTGAGAAAAGCCGACAGGCACTGGATGCCGCCCATTTCCTGCTGAGGATTGACGAATAGTACCTTCATTGCCGCCAAAACCAGTTATACTGGAAGCTTCACCGCATTATGACAAAAATCAGCAGCGCGACCCAAAGACGCTTCAACCGTTTCCTGATCCTGGAGCACTTTCTGGGAGCCCGGCTTTTCAATGCGACTTTCGGCGGTGCAAAGAGGCGTCTGCAAAAGTCGATGCTCGAAGACCTGAGAGAAAGCCGTGACGGGCGCCTGGTGCCGCTCGAGCGCCGCACCCATCTCAGCCCGGAGGATTTTCGATCGGAATTCTATCTGAAGAGTCGCCCCGTGGTTTTCGCGGGCGCGGCAATCGACTGGCCATGCCGAAAGAGCTGGAGCTTCGAAAGCCTTGCGGTCGAGCATGGCACCAAAGATGTCCTTCTTGTGGACGCCGAAGGGCTAAGCGGGCGCGATACCCGGCGAGGCTACGAGTACCTCACCCTGCGCGAGCTCATTGAAAACATCCGCGCGGGCGGGGACAAGTACCTCCGCTTCAGTCCGCTCCTGCAGCAGTTGCCGGTTTTGGAAAAAGACATCGATCTGGACTGGTTCGGGAGATACCGTGATCCCCGATCCTTCGGGACGACATATTACATGTTCATCGGAGGCAAAGGGACCAAGACGCTTCTGCACAACGACCAGCCCTGCAATCTTTACGTCCAAATCTGCGGCCGGAAAAAATGGAGGCTCTACCCCCCCGAAAACTCCGCGATCGTGGACCCGCGGGTCTCGACGACCGGTTACTTCGACAGCCCGATCGACATCGATAATCCGGATCTGACAAAGCATCCGCTGTTCCGGTACCTCGACGGTTACGAGGTAACGCTCGAGCCCGGGGACATCCTCTACGTCCCTCCCCACTGGTGGCACCATGTCGAAAACCTTTCGGACGCGATCGCCGTGGCGTACCGCTTCTCCTCCCTGGCCGCGGCGTTTCGCGCATCCCCGACTTTCACGCTCCTGCGTGCCACCTCGATGAACCCGCCACTCTGGAAGACCATGCGATTCGGAAAGAAAGACACCAACCTCATCTGGGCCTACGCCAACGGCGTCCTCGATCAGGCACTTGCAGAGGAAAAGCGTCGCTCCGGCTCCAACTCCGTTCGATCCTGATTGTCGTCGATTTCAGAGGGGGTTGCGATACACTCACGCGCGGATGGAAAAAGACGTCGCTGAAGAATGGAATCACAGAATCCTGCGTTGGGAGAAAGCGCGCTACTCGATCCCGGCGGCGCTCAATCCATTTGCCTGGACAGTGCGGAAAAGGGCCACGCTAGCGATTCACGCTTTGTCGGGACTGGTCAGGCCCGGAGATACTTTGCTTGAGTTGGGCTGCGGAAGCGGAATACTCGCCCGGAGGCTCCTGCGGCTACAGTTCTCGAGCTACAAGGGCTATGACAGCTCGGCCCTAGCGGTCGGTGTCGCTCAACGCCGCCTCGCGCGGCACCCAGGGGGCGCGCGCTGCCGTTTCGAGGTAGCCGACCTCCGCATCGACGGCTCGCGACTCGAAGCGGACTTGGTCTTTCTCTTCGGATTGACGGACTGGCTCAAAGCCGGTGAGTTGGACGGACTGCTGAAAAGGATCTCCAGTCGCGCGCTCGTGCTTTCCTATACCGAGACCGATGCGGGGCTCAGCATTCCCTTTTACCGCCTCTATCAATGGCTAAGACCACGAAAGACCCCGCGCGAATTTCCGCGCTGTTACGCAAAGCACGAGATAGAGACGCTCCTGGCGTCGCATGGCTGGACTCCGGCCAAGACCTTTCGCGGTGGCTATCTGGATCCGGGACGGATCCTCGTCCTGGGACGCGACTGATCCAACCCCTGCTCGAATAAAAACTCCGCGACCTCCATGGCGCCTCCACAGGGAATCCGGGGCACGGGAGGCATACCAAGCAATTTTTCCAGCACCGCGTCCCCGTTCTTTTCAGGATCGACGCAGACCAAGCCAAGCCCGAGGTGCTCGACCTGCAAGGCATTGCATTTCTGCTCGAAGCGATCAGGGATCGGAACCACCATCAAAGGCCGCCCCAACGCGACCCCTTCCGAGATGGAGCTAAGCCCACCTTGCACCACCAACACGCCAAACTCACTGAGCCGGGCCTTGAGTGATCTCCCGGAGCCTTCCAGGCAATCGGCGTCCTGTCCTGAAAAAACAGCATAGCCGCGGGCGTGCGCCCAGTGGAGGAGAGCGTCGCTTCCAATCCCCGAACCACCGGTCATCACCGCCACCTTCCCCGCCGTTTCGCCTGGCAAGGAGGGCGCTCCAATCCCGTCCCTAAACGCCGAACGGACAATGGGTTCCACCCGCAAAAGTCGCCGGGAAGACGCTGCCGCGGTCGGCTTCAGGCAGGGCACGAGCACTCGATCGGCGATGCGCCTTTGAAGCCAGGCGTCGAGCCTCTCAAAGATCACCTTCGAGAATTTTTCCTGTAGGCCTCTGGCGCGGATGTCTTGGGATCGCGAATATCGGATCACCTCATGGGCTTGCCCCAAAAAAACGATCGGCATCCGACCGGGACGCGGACCCGCGAGATGATAATCCGAATCGAGGAGGATGAGGTCCGGACGATGACTCGAGATCCAGCGCCGGATCTGAGCGGTGTTTCCGATATAGCGCCCAAGATACAAAGGGAGCGCGCGCAGCTCACCCAAGCCACTGAACTTGTCCCGCTTCCGGCCGCTTTCATAACCGGCAAGCCTGATGCATTCCACGGGAAGGGATTCACCCAGCTTGGCAAAGTAGGATACGGCCCGGCCCCACGAAAAAACGGTGCACTGGAAGCGGACTCCCTTCGATTCGGCCCTTTTCGCAAGCGCTTCAATGATTGCGCCCAGCCGAGTCGCGTTGCCGAGCCCGAGCCCCGCAGTACAGACCAGCAGATTGAGTTCGCTCGCAGCCTTTTTCGTGCTTTTCATAAAACCAACCTGCCTTGGCGGACCCTTAACATTTCGCTCCGGTTTGATCTAGAGTCAGGACTTCGTTTCCACTATGATCCTTGGCATGCGCGCGTCCAATCTGCAGGAATTCTGGGAAAGCCTCCGCCACGGCGCCCGAAGGAACCGCACCTCGATCGAAGCAGCGCTGATCGCGCTCTTTTATTTTCTGCTCCTCGCTCCGCAGCACCAGACCGCGAGGCTCTATCTGTTCATGGAACGCGACCTCCTCCGGAGCCAAGCTGTGGCTCAGGGCAGTCTCATCCTGTTCGGTCCCGAGTCCACTGGCGGAGGCAACCTCCCGGGCGGCCTTTTCTATTGGATCATGGCCATCGGTCAACTCGTCCGTCCGGGTCTGGAGAGCGCCTGGATCCTGATCGTCGCCGCGTTCTCTCTCACGCTCGCGCTCGCTTACACCTATCTCGCCAGGATCGCCGACCGCTTCGTCGCGCTACTGGCCGCGCTGTTCCTGTTCGAGGCCCGATTCAACAAGAGCACGATCATGACGTTTCTCAACGTCTCGTTTCTGCCGCTCTTCTGCCTACTGGCGATCCGGGGTTTGACCGACGCCTTTTCCGCGGATCAGGAAAAGACCCGGCGTCGCGGTTTCGCTCTCGCCGGCGCGTCGATCGCGATGGGTATCCAGTTTCATTACTCGATCATCATGCTTGCGGGGATCGCGGCGATTCTCGCCCTTTTCGCCCGGAAACTACGACTTCAAATTCCCGGACGTTCCGAGCTGCTCGCTTTTCTCGTCTTCTTCCTGCTGCCCATTTTGCCCTATCTGCTTTGGAAGGCCGCCATTTGGGCCGGGCATCCTTTTGGAGTGCAGCCGAGCTCCGCGGTCGGCACGATCGACGGATCGCTTCCGTCTCTCGGATGGCAGCTCAAGGACAACCTCGAGCACACCTCCGCGATGGAGTGGATCCGGATCTTGGTCAACAAGCTCAGCTATTTCATTCCCTTGGCGCTCGGTGCGAGCGTCCTGTTGCCGCTCGTCGGAATCAAGGCACATGGAGCCGAACTCCGCGCGCTGCTCGAGCGGCGCTGGAGCGAATCCTGGTTCAGGGTCGTCTGCGCGATCACCGCGCTCTCCGCGGTCCCCGCGCTCTACTTCCTGCTCGTCCCGATCGGGGTGCGTTATGGACTGCCGTTTGCCGCCGGATGCTCAATCCTCACCGCGACCCTCGCGGGCGATCTACTCCGATCCACTCGGAGCATAAAGGCATATGCATGGCTCAACATCGCGATCTCTTCCGCGGTAATCGCTCTATCGAGTCTCCTGCTCTGGAAATTGCCTGGCATCTCGCTGCTGCGTTGGACGCTTTCGCCCTTCGCCATCGTACTTGTGATCGCAGTGTCACTCCAGCTCAAGAAGTCCGTCATGGCTGGGCCTGGCACCAAGCTGCTCGCTGCGGCCTCTTTGATTCTCTCGCTGGCAGCCACGGGCCTCAATACTTCGGGGAGCGCCTTTCGCGCCCCGACGATTCAGCAACTCGGGGCCATCGGCCGCCTCATCGCATCCGAAACCGGGTGGAAACTCGAGGAAGCGCGCCACCGCGTTTACTTCGTCAATCACCACAAGGAACAAGGTTTCCGGTTGACCTATCCTGCCGGCAGCGAGCGCCTCGGCTCTCCCATTCAAAATCCAGGCGAACGCCCTGACGGCTACATCGTCATCATTGCCAGCGGTCCGATCGCCGGTACCGGCGCCTTCGTTCGACGGATCGAGGAGCTGCCCGTGCCCCGGCCACTTAAGGAAGGACTTCGCAGCGACGCACTCCGGATCCTTCGGATTCGGCAAATCAGCGGCGCGACGGTCGCCTCCTACCGCGTCATGGACCTGCAACGGATGCCCCCCTATTTCCACAACATCGGCTATCCCTACGAGCCCGCTTACAAAGGCCAGTATTTTGACAAACTAAGGGAAGCGGAAGGCATTGTGGCCACCGGCCCGGACTCCAAGCTGTATTATTGGAATGATCACCCTTCGCGAAATCCGCTTTTTGCGGCCGGAGTGCAGGTGACGCGACGACAGGTCGCACCTACTCGTTGGGCCGTCGAAGCCGAAGTCCTGGGCGAGAGCCTTTCTCAACCTTCCGAATGGCTCAGCGCCGCCTGGACCCAAGCCTGGCAGGAGCCCTATATCGAAACCACTTGCGAAGGCCGCACGCAACGCCTCTCCATCGCCGATTCGATCGGGTTCGATATGGCGCTCGGCGAACGCGATTTCGGCATGAACATCGCGAATTACGCGTTTCTGGCCCCCTTCGTTCGTAAGTTCGAGATCGATTGCCCTCAAGCTCCCGTCATCTCCGCCGTCGGGCACGCCGGCTCCAAAGTGACGGACCTCAAGACCGGCTACACTCTCGGACCCAGGCGATTGCAGTCACGCCCGTGATTCGGCGCCGCCGGACCCGCGCACGCCTCGTCCGACCCAGGCAGCGGCGAGCCGCCAACCCGGTTGCCAGGCCAACCCATGAAAGAGGAGCACCGGAAACGTAATTCTCTCGATGCGAAAGAGCGCAAAGAGGCTGAGCTGCAACAACGTGACAAATAGCCAGCCCCACGGGGCCGACCGACGGAAGAGGATCAACGGGAGCGCTACGGCCTGTGTGAGCGCCACAATCGCGGTGAACAACGGGTTTGAAAAATCCAGGCCGGCGATCCGGACCGCGGGCATCAGCGCACGCATCGCATCGCCGCCCATCCAGACGGGACTCGTGAGCTTGACCAGACCGGCCGCCGTGTAGGAGATGCCGATCACGAGCAATGCGAGCCGTTCGAACTCGCGGAAGATCCGTTTTTCCCGATTCAAGGGGTCGAGGATGCAAAACCCGAGCAACATCCATCCGAGGTAGTCAAAATGGATTTCGTAAAAGTAGCGATTGCCCGCTGAAAGGTGGACGAGCCAAAGCCAACCCAAGAGCGCGCCCAGGCGCGAAACACGACGCGACAAAACAGGCGCGCTCATCAACAACATGGCACCCGCGAGTCCCGCCCCCTGAAAAGCATCGAGAAAGACGGAATGAAGAACCCACTCAGGCAAAATCGACAAACCGCGCGGCAGATCGCCGCTGAACCAACGCCACCCGTAAGTGCGCACGACATCCTGCCAGCAAAAAAGCAGGTAGCCGCCCAACAGGGCGCAAAGCAGCTTCGGCTTGAGCTCGCTCATTCGGCGCATGAGACCTCCGCGAATCTGACGAAATCCCCTTTGATCGAGAAGATCCGGATCCGGACCTTGCGGATTCGCGCCGGCCATCCCCAGGAGTCCTGCCGGCCGCAGAAAAAGTAACGGACCCCTTCCTTGAGCTGCGCATCGCCGTGCCGTTTCGTCTCCTTGAGAAAATGCCGCATGTGCACTTCCAAAAGCACATGCGTCCGGAGACGCCCTTCCAACAGATCGTGATACGTGACGGATTGAATCGAGCCGTCTTCCAATTCAACCCGCGCCTCGAAGCGCAAAAGATAACGCTCATCCGCCAGCATCCCCGGACCGGGCGACGTGGCAAAGGACTGAATGACCGCAATCACCCCGCGGGGCACCAGCCCAAGGCGCGCGCCGACGAGTGCGAGTGGCCCCATCAAAGCCAGAATGAGGAGGAGCCGCTTTTTTGACGACAGGCTGATTCTCATCGCATCAAACCGCCTTCCAGCGGGACTTTGCCATCCACGCGCGCTGGAACGCGAGCGCGTGAAAGAGCAGCATCGGGATCGTGATCCACTCGATCTTGAAAAGCGTCAAAAGCGATACCTGCAGGAGGGTAAGCAGGAGCCAACCCCAGGGGGCCGAACGCGGGAACGCGACCAAAGGAAGTCCCGCCAATTGCAGTATAGCCACCGCGAACGTCACCAGCTGCAAGGGAAGTCCCAAGCCGCCAAGTCGCCCGGCCGGAAGCAATGCCTGAAGGGCGTCCCCCTGCAACCAGGCTGCGCTCGTCAACTTGATCGCTCCGCCGGTGGTGTACGAGATCCCGATCACCCAAAGCGCGAGGCGTTCGAGTCGCGCGAGATCCGGGAGCAGAACGAATCCAATCAGCATCCACCCCAGATAGTCAAAATGGATCTCGTAAAACAAGTGAGTGCCGGCCGCGAGATGAAAGAGCCAAAGCCACGAAAACAACGCCCCCCAACGAGCAAATCGCCTGGAAAGCAGCAACGCCGGCCCCAGAATTCCCGTGAACTGCCAGACCTCGATCCAGGGCGACAGCAGGGCCCACTCGGGTAGCAGGGCGAATCCACGCGGAAAGCCTGGCGTAAACCAGCGCACCCCATAATTGCGGACGAGATCCACCCAACAATAAAGCAGGTATAGACTGATGCTCCATCGAAGCGCCGCGCTCTTCTCGATGGGAACGTTTAGGGCGAAGCGTTGCACGAAACCTCCAACCTTCGCTCGTATTCCGATCTGACGGCAAAGAGCCGGACCTCGACCCGGACCGGCGTTTCCTTCCATCCCCAGAAGTCAGTGCGCCGACAAAAAAAATAGAGGAACGCCTCGGTCAGTTGCGCGTCCGACAGCCTCCGAGCTTCCTTGATCAAATGCCGGAAGTGAATCCTCGCCCGCCCGTTCATTCCCGCCTGCGGACCGGCAATGGACGCCAGTCTCGCTTCGCTCCCATCATTCCAGCGGGCCACGGCTTCAAGACGGTTGTTGTAGCGAGCGTCGGCCAACATGCTGGGCCCTGGCGAAAGGGCGATGGACTGGACGATTCTGGGCAATTTTTCGGGCAAAATCGAAAGTTTCGTACCCAATAGCGTCAAGGGCGCCAGCATTGCCAGACTGAGTAAGAGCAGCGCGCGGCCGCGCTCACCGATCATCGTCACGAATCAGCTCATCTCCCGCAGGACGCGAATCACCCGGATCAACCCAGTGGCGCGGCTCCGACCACGCGTCCCACAAGAAGAGTATCGTCCATCGCATGGATTTCAAAAAGGAATTCATTTCGAGCCCGAGCGCACGCCGGCGGAACTTCACGCCCCCATCATTCAACGAGTCCACTTTTTTCTATTTTAAGTTATCGTATTTATTAAGTTTTTAAATTTGTCACTAGTGACACATTGCGCCAAAATCAGGCCCGTTCTAACCTGATTTTGTACACAACGGAGGTACGACAAAATGAGCAAAGCGAACGCCAAATGGCTCGCAACTCAAAGATCGCGTCTCAAGATTGAAGGCCACGAAACTGGCCCCCCGAAGTTGCAATAGCGTGAGCGAAACCGTCGCTTTAGACGTCTACGGTGCTCACGGACTGTCGAGGCTCCTCCGGCCAGAGGGGTGAGCGACAGCAATCCCACAAAAAATAGATTCATTATAATCCCCGCGGGGGACGGCATGTCGGGAGACATCCCCTAAGGCCTCAGGGCCTGACCTCCATACGGGAACACTAAGTCGGCCATACTGATGAGTCGACCATTCGAAATGATTGCCAGGCCTGACGGAAGCACCGCCAGGCCTGGTTTTTTTTCGTCCGCAGCCCTACCCTGCAATTCAGCCCGCTTTCGACCGGCTTGTGTGTCACCGGGGACTCACCCCAACCCGCATCGACCTGCAAGTATCGCAACTTTGGCAGCATAATCATTTAAGATACCAAGAGAAATAGTCGATCAAACTATAGCGATGCGACGCGCTAGATTTTACAGCTCTATCCTCATTAGCTTAATATTTTCAGGGGTCGCACCTTTCGACTCCCTTGCCGCAGTTCGCTCTGAATCAGACTCCAACTGCGTCTCAAAGTTCGCGAACCTCTCCGAACGCTCGGCGCAGGAACGCAAGTTCGCCCCTTTGGGCGCCCCGGTTCCCCCCAGTCTACTCAAGAATGAAATCGATGCCCTCGTCTCGGACCGCCCCTCGGCGATACTCGCTCAATACGGCCCTTACGAAGTCATCAGCGCGAGTTATGGTGAAATCCCAAGCGCCATGAAGGAACTCGGAAGACTCAGGGAGATCACCTTCAGAGCCGTGGGCGAAGGCACCGGTAAAGCACTCGACCTTGATTCGTTCGACCAGACCTATCAACATATCTTTGTCTGGAATCGTGAGAAATCAGAAATCGTAGGGGCCTACCGCATAGGCAAGATAGACGAACTGCTCAAGAAGAAGGGAATCGATGGAATCTACTCCTCTCAATTCTTCAAATATGACCGAGCATTTTTTTCCCAACCAGAAAGCATGATGGAAGCGGGCCGGGCATTTATTCGACCCGAATACCAAGGGTCGAAGCAAGGCCTTCCTCTGCTCTGGAAGGGCATCATGACTTATATTGCCCAAAATCCTCGATATCACATTATGATCGGGCCGCTATCCATACCTAATGTTTACAAGCCCGAGTCGACGCGACTCATGCTGGACTACCTATCTGCCAATTTCTTGGATCCGCAACTGAGCAAACTCGTACGGCCTTCAATTTCCACTGATCAAATAGCCCATGTCGAAGCAGAAACTAGGGCAAATCTACTGGAAAAAGTGACTAACCTGGCAACTCTTAATACCGAAATCATGCGAATGGAAGACGGCAAAATCGGAGTTCCTCCGCTGGTGAAGCAATACTTACACCTAGGCGGAAAAGTCGCTTCGTTCAATTTCGACCCCAAATTCAATTCCGTTGACTGCGCCTTGATCATAGACCTTTGGAAAATACCTCCACGAGAGATGAGGCATTTCATGGACGAAGAGTCCTTCAATGCCTATATCCGAAATGGAGCCGCACAAATCGAAAGGACCGGAGCCAAACCATGAATCCGAAGCTTCTCCTGGTATTACTCATATCCCTAAGCAAACTCTCAGTCTTCGGTCCTCAAATTGTCCAAGCCGACGAAAAGCCCGCAAAGACCAGGCTCTGCGACCACTACTTTGCTCAGTTCCCTTTCCTTAAAGAAGGAAAGTACGAAGGTTTTCTCCCAAAACTAGTGCTCAGCGAGCAGAACGCGATGGACGAGCTGATCGGAAGATTCGATAAAAAAGGGGTACTGATCATCACGAGCCCCCACTTCGATGCTGATGCGAAGCGACTCGCCAAGAACGCCAAAGTCACGCTTGTCGAAAACCCAACGATCGAGGAAGTCGCAAGAATCCAGAAATTGATGCAGGAAAACAAGATCACGACAGTCATCGGAGTTGGCGGCGGGGTCGCTACCGACATCGCGAAGGCGGTCGGAGTTGATCGAGATCTTTATCTTTTCCACTCCCTGCTTTCGACCAATTGCATCAGCAACAACAGAACTGTCCTGGGGAACGGCATAAACTCGTTTTCCTACGCCGCCGGGACCCCTCGTGAAGTGATTATCAATATGCCGGACATCTTGCGGCTTCCACCCGCCGAAAAGGCAAAATGGACCCGCGCCGGATATGGTGACCACGTCGCTGAGCTCAGCGCCGCGATGGAGCAGGAGCTTGAGGCAAAAGGCGCGATGGCCCGATTCGCGGATGTGATTTCCCACGATCCGAAAACCTGGAGCTCGGTCCAATGGGTCAATAATCAAAAGAAGTCGGGCGCGGACTTGTACGATCGTCAGTTCATCGAGAATCTGGCCGGTCGACTCCACAACGCGTCCATCGGAGATATTCAATCCGGGAGCAATTCTCACCGCATTGGGAGCGAACACGCAATCTACAAGACGATCCTGGAACTCGATCCCAAACTGCGTTTCACCGGCCCGCCACACGGAACAATCACCGCGATCGCGAGCTTGGCTGTCGCCAAGATTTTCGGAAACTTGACCGGGGACGTGAAGATCTACGACTCGCTGAGGACATCGTTCGCGAAAACCGGGATTCCTATCACTTACAGCCAAATGAGCGAACAAGGGCTGCCTCCGGAAATCCTTGAAAGATCGATTGAAATCCTGATCAATAAATTTCCGGACCAATACATCGTCAAGAACTACCTCGCAAGTCATGGCGCAAAGCGAACTTTAGACAGCATCTTCTCTGAGAGGTAGCTTCTAGGTGAAAAGGTCCTCGGTAGGCGTGCAGCTGATTCGCTCCTGGATAGCGATCCTTTGCCTAGGCAATACGCTAGCGCTTGGGGCCGACAACCTTACCTATTCCGAGTGCCCAAGTGCGTTCGCCAGGTTTATCGGACGGCCGTTTTCCTCCTTACACCCCAAGCCCAAACCGGAGCCTTTGGAACGCTTGGCTTACCAGGTCTCCGATGGCCCGGTTCGCCTGAAGGACGGAGCACTGATCGAAATACCGGATAAGCTTTCCCGTATTCGCCTTCGTAGTAACGAAGAGCCATGGAAGTCCTTTTCCGAAGCCGGGGCAAGATTGCGTGAAGAAATCAAGGGCGCTCCCAATGCCGAACGCCAGCTCGAGCTGCTCAGCGCGGCGGTTACAGCTACGACTGGGAAACTCAAGCCAATGGATCCTGGACAACTTCAGGTCGGCATTCATCTGTTGATGAACGAAGCCGGGCTGAGTCCGTTTATCGCGACTGCGCGAGCGACGGAGACAGGAGCGAGCAAGATCGTCCACCTGATCTCATTGAACGGCAAAAACTTCAGAATCGATGCCGAGAGCCAAGTCAAAACCTACCCGATGCGTTCCCAGGCCGATCCTTGGCTAGAAAGCGGAAGCACATGGAAAATTGAGAGGTCCGAAGGACCCCGGGCATGGGTCCCGTCCGGTGCAGCGAAAGCGGAGCAAATCACGGTTCAGAGTTCAAAGGGGCCGATCCAATTCAGAATCACCGGCCGAAGCGCGGCCGATCGGAGATTTCGGGAGGAACAGGCGCAGTTTGAAGCCGCCAATTTGGACGATCTCGTTCCTCTCGAGTGGCATTACTTTCCGTATTATGTGCCCTGGGGGCACTCGGCGATCCGGGTGGGAAACCGCCTCTTTGAATACACGCGCGGGGGTTGGCGTATACACGGCGATTCGAAGGATTCGCCACGGGCTTTCCTGATGAACAATCCGTTCTTTCATGCCCAGTACATGCGACTCAAGGAAACCGGCATGCCGCCCTACTCAGTCGGCGTCACGATGAAGATGCCCAAGAGAGACGTGCAAGAAATCCTCTCATGGATTGAAAACTACCAAGCCAATCCACCCGCTACCTTCGCTTTTCTCTGGAACAACTGCAATCAGTGCTTATTGGATGCGTTCGAAGCTGGCACTGGAAAGCCCACGGCCAAAGCCATCGCTTCAAACTCCTATCGAAAATTTTCTTCGATCCTGACATTCAATAAGATGCTCAATGGCAATCCGTATCCCATACAAAGCAGGGACATCTACCCCATCGCAGGACTTCCGGAGCAGAATGAAAGCTATCTCGAGCTTTTTCCGTCATACCTTGATGGAACTCACTCCTCCGTGGATGAGGTCCGAAGGACCTTTCAAAACCTACCCGTCTGGTTCGAGAACCACCCGACCTTGGTGAAGCCCGAATAGAGCGGCTCCATCCCGCCGGCGTCTATCTCTATTTTTAGACTAGTCGGTTAATTCGGAAAATATCAGTGCTGAAGGGCTGCGTAGCCGCTCTCACAACCGGCGAAAACCGTCCTCGTGCGTCTGCCAACGCGTTTAAAGTCCACATTCGAGGCTGTGCGAGCGTATTCACCGCTTCGAACTACGCGGGCCTTTCCTTCCGCGATCAGCGTCTTGCCATCCTCAGAGAAAACGAACGAATCAGTCGCTGCCATCTTCTTCAATTCATCCGGAGTCGGAACGCCTTCAGGGGAATAGGGAGTCAGTCCTTCGATCAGTCGAATTTCGGCAGGATTGCCGCCGCTGATGAATTTTCCCGTTTGTCTGAGCTGATCCGTCACGATTGCGCCTCCGCCCGCGTAATCGAATACGAGACGTTTGGGACGATTCGAGGAATTGTCGATCAGCTTTAGGGTTTCAGAAAGATAGTCATCCCAATAGAATGCGTTGAGTGTGTAGTATTTTTTCACGTTGGGATCGAGTTCGCTGCCTCCCGTGACGCCAGTGACAAAGCCAAAGATTTCGAACGGCTTGGCGCCGGCTTTGACTCGCTCAGCATTGACCTTGGCGACCCGTTCGTTGCGGAGCTGTTCGAAGCCCTGGGTGCCTCCTCCGGCGAAGAGCCATTCCTCATTGGATGGGATCGTTCTGAGCCAGCTCTCGAATTCGTCGAGATGCGCAGTCAGCATGGCCGCCGCGGCCGGATTTTTCTTGGCCTTTTCGAGCGAATTGAGCGCTGGCCCGGAAGTGAGCATGACATTCTTGCCCTTTAAGCCTCTGAGCACGTCCTTAGTACTGAGTATTTGAATATCCTGACCGCCGGCAGCAACCCGATTTTGACCATGGGCTTTGAGTTCGGTCACCTTATCGGCTCGAGCGACTCTGGCCAATTCGTCGAGATCCGCGACGGCTGGCTCGAGCTTGGCGGCGGAAATGCCCCAAATATCAGCCGTCTTATAAACCATGTTCCGGCCTTGCTTCTGAAAAAGGACGAAGCGGTCGTAGTCAGGGACGAGCTTGCCTGTGACTGAGTCGGGCTTTCCTTCAAAACCGATAATGAGCCAGCCATTAGCCATCATGCCGAGCTTATTGACAGCTCCGAGCTTTTTTTGCAGCTCTTTGAGCTTGGCAAGCTGCTCCGCAGGCAACTTAGCTTGTCCTTCGGCCCCCAAGGCTTCGAATTCCGCGACACTCTTGGTCCACTCATCAAGCTCTTTGTGTCCCGGACGATCGATCAAGATATTCTTTCCATCACGGGTCTTCGTTTCGAAATGAATCGCACCTTGATCGGAGACTCGGACTCGGTCTTCCTGCTCGACCGGCGAGAAAGAAGTATCGCTCAATAGGAACTGAACGGGCCTTCCACGCCCCGGAACGCCAGTACGATGGATCATCCCATCCCCGACCGGCTGGTGGCCTGAGACAACATAGTCCACTTCTGCAAGTCCGAGCGCGTCGATGATGTCCTTTTCGGGTAGGCCTGGAATCGAGCTGCCCTTTACGACGCGAGAGTCGGGATAGACGAGACTATTCGCTTCGATGTTCAACTTTTTGGTGATGGGGTCCCAGCCAGCATCGCTGAGCGAGGCGAGTCGATTCCTATACAAGCTATCCGCGATAGCGCTGGCTTCGGCTGATTTCCGCACGGCCTTCTTACCATCAGGGCCTTTGAGTCGGATCCAGTTCGCCCGGACCTCATCGAGCTGGGCATTGATGTAGCCGTTATAATCTCGGGTCCATTCCCTCATGGACTGCTTGGCGAGCGCGCTGGCCTCGGAATGGGGAAGGTCTCTTAATTGGGCCATGTCAAAGTAGCGACGGCTCGTGCCCGGAACGACGCCGAAGTTTCCGCGCGTCAAGTTGCCCGAGTGAAAGCTTAGGAACGATGTGCCTTCGGTCGTAGTCCAATACGGAATGACCTGGCTTTTCTTGTAGAGTTTCCAGAGTGGACCATCCGGTTTGACGAAGTCGAGAAAGCTGTCGTATGCA
>CAYXVB010000007.1:40396-41606 GCA_964467785.1 uncultured Bacteriovoracaceae bacterium | reverse complement strand
GCCTCACCCAGCAGGCGCACGCCCTCCTGCACGCGCGCCTGCGCCATCAGGCTGGTCAACAGCGCAAACTGGGTTGCGGTGTAGCGCTTGTCACAAATGCTCATCATGAACGCGGAGAACGCCGTGGTGCCGAGACCGGAGCAGAAGTTCTCGGCGGCGATTGCGGCGACCATAGCGGGATAGCTATGCCCCAGATGGGCGAGCAACATGAACGAGGCGCCCGAAATCGCCTGCAAAAGGCCGAAAGCAAGGAGCGAGCGCTTCATGCCGAGCTTGATCATGAGCGCCCCGCCCGTGACGGTGCCAGCGATGGTTGCGGCAAGGCCAAAGCCCTTGGTCACGACGCCGATGTCGGTCTTGGTGAATCCGATCTCCATCATGAACGGCGTGGTGAGAGCGGTGGCCATGATCACGTCGAGCTTGTAGATGAGGATGAAGAGAAGGACTTCGAAAGCGCCCTTGCGTCTGAAGAACTCGACGAAGGGCTTGAACACGGCCTCGCTCAAGGAGTGCGGTGCGAGCGCGTTTTCGTCCGGTACGGCCGGCGCGAAGAACGACGTGAGAACGCCGACGGCCATGGTGCCGGCCATGACGAGGTAGACGCTGCGCCAGGGCATCTGGTCCGCGAGCACGAGTGCCAAAGCGCCCGAGACAAGCATCGCGATGCGATAACCCAGGATATAGCCCGCGGCCCCCGGGCCGCGCTCGTTTTCGTGAAGCACGTCGGTGCGGTACGCGTCGATGACGATGTCCTGGCTCGCGCTGAAGAACGCGACCGACACTGCGATCGCGGTAGTCAGCCAGAGTGTGTTGGTGGGGCTCGTCATTCCGAGAAGCGCGATGGAAACGGCGAGCGCAAGCTGACTGAGCAACATCCAGCCGCGACGACGCCCCAGGAGCGGCGGGACAAATCGGTCCATGAGCGGCGACCACAGGAACTTGAAACCGTATGGGATGCCCACGAGAGAAAAGAGCCCGATCTGCTCAATATTGAGGCCCTCGGTTTTCATCCAGGCCTGGAGGGTCGAGCCCGTCAGCGCCAGTGGAATCCCCGAGGAGAATCCCAAAAGGAGCACCGCGGCTGTACGCGGATTTGCCAATGCCTGCAGAATCACGTGCTTTTTTTTCTGATTCGAGCTGGAGGACTGCGTTCCTGCGGGTTGAGGCATAGTGTGCAAAAGAGTAACACACGGGAAAAGGTATCCGCTTC
>CAYXVB010000007.1:12502-40386 GCA_964467785.1 uncultured Bacteriovoracaceae bacterium | reverse complement strand
CTTCCTTTTTGATGCACACCGCGTTACGCATTTTTTTGACGCAGCGTGCATCAAAAAGGAAGCGGATACCTCCAAACTTCTGATATGTAGTTGGCGTATGAATTCCAAGACGACGACTACCCCGGCAAACTCGAAACGCGCCCCTTTTCCTGCCGAGCTTCAGGACCTTCGCCGCCAGTTCAAGGCACTGATTCCGGCGCTCGAGCAGAAACCGGAATGGTACGGATCCATCTTCTTCGAGCGAAAGGCCAGCCAGACCTTTGCCGCCAACCTCAAGCAGACCCAGGTCACCGACAACGTGTCGATGGGCGCAGTGCTGCGGATCTACGACGGCTACACTCTCTTTGAGCAAGCCACTGATGATCTCGACGCCGAGGCGCTCAAACGCATCGCCGCGCAGCTCGCAAGCCGCGCTGCCGCCAATCCCAAGCCCGAAGGCGCGCCCTGCCGCCCGTATCGTCCGGCCACTTGGAAAGATCGCCTCGCGACTAGCCGTCTGGACACCGAGATTCTCCAGCAGGTCCCTGCGGGAGCCAACAGCGCGACGTCCGTGCACTTCGGCATCCGCTACGTCCGCGATCCTCTGACCTTGACCGCGGCCGACACCCTCGGCAACCTCAAGGCGCTCATTTCGCGAATTCAGAAGGAAGCGCCCAAGCACGGCATGAAGGAAGAAGACCTCACCTTCATCACCGCTCGCCAGTCGTTCGCGCGCGAAGATTCCATCTTTGTCGACCGCGAGGCCGACATGTCGCAGTCGCTCTACCGTCTCGCGCTCACGCTCATCACCATGTCTGGCGCGGACCGCACCTTTCTACGCCTCGGCGGACTGGGCGGACTGGAGATCATCGAACCCAAGGACGCCGAAATCGCGACGCTCATCACAGACCTCAAGGCGCTCAAGAGCGCCGAGCGGCTCCATCCCGGCCGATACAAGGTCCTCTTCGGACCCGTGCTCAGCGGCGTGCTCGCGCACGAGGCGTTCGGACACGCGCAGGAGGGCGATACCTGCGCGCGTGGCCGCAGCAAGGCCTGGGAGCTTCACAAGACTGGCGAGAAGGTCGGCAACAACGAAGCGACCATCCTCAACAACCCCGCCATCTTCGAGACCGCGGGCGAACCTTACGCCGCGTGGGGAAGCTACTTCTTCGATGAGGAAGGTTGGCTCGCGAGCGAGCAGATCCTGCTCGACCAGGGCGTCCTCAAATCACCGATGACCAACCTCACTTCGGCCATCCGGCTCGGCGTCCCGCGCACCGCCAACGGCAAGCGCGAAAGCTGGGCCAATGGCGTTTACACGCGTCAGACCAACACCTACTTCAGCCCGGGCAAGCACACCGTGGGCGAGCTCATGGCGCAGATCGAGGACGGCTTCGTCGCGCTCCATCCCGCGGGCGGGATGGAAGATCCCAAGGGCATGGGTATCCAGGTGGGCATCTCCTTCCTTCAGGAAGTCAAAGGCGGAAAGCTCACCGGCCGCGTGTTCAAGGGTCCGGCGGGCGGCGACATCCAGCTCACCGGCTACACGCCGGACGTCCTCAACTCCATCCTCGCCAAATCGAAGATCCAGGCCGAGGACTCCAAACCCGATACCGCGCGCCACCCGTTCAACGACGCCGGCGGCTGCGGCAAGTACCACAAGGAGTTCGTCTACGCCGGCTGTGGCGGGCCGTACATGCTCCTCGACCAAGTCATTCTGGGATAATCATGTCAAAACTCAATTGGACACTCGATCAGCTCAAACAAGAACTCAAGGGCCGTTCCTCGGTCAAGGGTTGGATCCTCACCCGCGAGAACGTGCAGCGCCGCGAACGCTACTTCATGATGGACGGCCGCGCGATGGTCATCGACCAGGACCGCGAGGTCCATGCGCAGAACATCCACGCGCGAATCATGGTCACGCTCCCGGGCAAGCCGGGTCGCCAGGGCGAGATCGCCAAAAAGCTCTTTCCGGCCATGCCGCTCGCGCCGCAGATCGACTCGGCGATCGAGTCCGCGCTGCAGACCGACCACCAGGCCTGGGAGCTCCCCGCCTCGGTTCCTTCGGACCTGCCGCAACTCAAGACCGCCGATCCGCGGATGGCCGAGGATCTCGAGGGCTGCGTAGGCGAGATCACGCGCAAGATTGAGAGGTCCGTGGTGCAGCCGCGCGACACGGCTTTCAACTCAGCCGAGCTCTTCATGTCCGTGCATCACACGGAAGCGCACCTCAGCAACGGGCTCGTGCACCGCTCGTCGCAAAGCCGCATCTACTCCGAGGCGGCCTATTCCTACGCGCGCAATGGGGCCCAAGGCGGGACGCAGTCCGACGAGTACATGACCACGCTCTGGTCCGTCTCGATGGACGACATGCCGGTGGAGAAGCTTTTTGACGAGACTTCGCTCCGCGCGCGACATTCGCTCGATACCGTCAAGCCGCAAACCGGCCGCTACTCCGTGATCGTCGACGCCGAAGTGCTCGCCATGCTCTTCCACAACCAGCTTGGCCAGCTCTCCTCGAACAACTCCTATCACGGTCTACCCTTCATCAAGCCGGGCGACGAGCTCGTCCCCGGCAATACCGAAGCGGGCGGGGACGCGATCAACATCACGCTCGATCCGCTCATGGAATTTGGCGGCGATACCGTGGCCGTTTCCGAACAGGGCATCGCGCAGGGCATCCTCAAGCTCGTGGACCGCAACCGCGTGGTAGCAACCTCGACGGACAAGCGGTACTCCGATTACCTGGGCACTCCACCCACCACCACGCGCGGCAACATCGTCGTGGACCCGGGCAAGCTCTCCTACGGCGAACTGACGAAGGCGAGTTCCCTCGTGCTGGAAATCCTCCAATTCTCAGGCCTCTTCGCCGACCCCAATACGGGCACCTACTCGAGCGAGATCCGCCTGGCCAAGCTTTACGACAACGCCACCGGCAAAGTCACCTACATCAAAGGCGGCTCGCTTTCGGGCTCGTTCAAGGAGGACTTCCGCGGCGTGCGCTTCTGCAAGGAGCGGATCAAGCGGGCGCACTTCAGCAGCTCCGGAGGCACGGGCGAAGGTTACTTCGGCCCGACCCACGCGCTGTTGAGCAACGTTTCGATCGTGGGTTGAAGTCGTTTCGGTCCCGACATCACTCGCCGCTCGAAGCAGCGAGCTCAAGCTCCCGCTCAAGCTCATATTTTTGCTCGGTGAGACGTTGAAACTGGTAGGTGTCTCTCTCATTGGAGAGACAGGTATTGAGCTTTGCGAGGCGGGCTTGCGCCAGTTCCACACGCGTCAATGCCGGATGGCGAGACGAAAAATGAATCGCCGCCGAATAGGTGATGATCTCATCCTGATCCCCGAAAGTGTCAGGAAGCATCGACTCCAGGATTCCCTGCGACCCCTCGGGGGAAAGGGACAGAATCTTCACTTCGCATCTGACCGATCCAGGGACGAAGCCCGGGTCCGCGGCCAGCGCGGACTCCTGCGCGGTGCATGCCTTGTAACCGTACTCGATCGCCATCGCACGATCGCGATAGCGGAAGAAGCCTGGTTTTAGCTGCCCGTTGGCGTCGATCGGTTCTACCTGCCTGTTCGACATTGAGGGCTCGCGGATCAAACGCGAGCTAAGAGTGATCGAAGCGCCGCCTCTCACCTTTAGATCGCACTGAGCCCGCCCGAGAGTGAAAGCATTCGAATTCAGTGCCACCGCCGTGAAACCGGCCGCCAAGAAAGCGATCAGATAACTTTGAGTGGGCTTGGATTTCGGCATGCGACCCTCCGTCGATCACGGCGATGAGTTGCAGCAACCATACCCACCCAACAGCATGGAGCGGGGCCGAAAAAGCCAGGAAAATCGCTGCCGCCTACGAAAGCGGACTGTCCAGGACTTTGACGGTTGTGAATCCAGCGTTCACCGCTAGAATTCCAATATGAGACTTCGAAATTCCGCCTCGTTGATGACAAGCGCGACTCTCGTCTTGCTCGCGACGAACGCCTGCGCCTGGGCGTCCGCGGGCAATCCTCTTTTCGGCCATCCGCACATGCAAGGCAGCCCTCTCACTTTGCCCGCAGGTCGCATCGTCGTGGGCTCAAGCGCGGCGATCGGGCTGACCGACTTCGCGGAAATCGGCACCAATGTCGTATCCGATCTTTACCAAGTCTATAACGCGTCGGCCAAGGTCCGACTCTTCTCCACCTCCGAAGTAGCCGCGGCGCTGAGCGCCGGCTATCAGAGCTACAATCCGCGCAACCTGGTCGCGACCAACCCCGACATGACGATCACATCCTGGCAGCCGGGCGCGACGGTCGCTTTCGCGCTCGACTCGCGGGTCGCCGCGTTTGTCGGCGGCTACTACAACTCCACGACGGCCACGCTGAGCGGGACCTCGGCCACTAGCTATGCTCATGGCACAACGTGTGGTCTGGATCTGAGTTGGGCCTACAACTCCGGCAAGAAATCCCTCGGCAACGTACTGGCGCTGGGCGGGACTTATGATTTCGACTACCGGCTTTACGGACTGGGACTCACCCATTATTGGCGCGGTCTGAGACTGGGATTCCATTTCTATCCCGAGGCAGCGCAAAGCAAAGTGCTGCCCATCGTGGCGGGCAGCGCGGCCTTCGAGCTGTAAGACCTGGTCGCGCTCCTTTTGCGCTTTGATCGCCCCGGAATCTATGGTTCGATTTTCACATGATCGACCTGGGACGCGCTCTGCAGATCTGGGAACGGATTTACTCGGACTCTTTCACGGAGGCAAATCGTGCGCAGCTGATACGCCTGAGGTACCGGCGCGGTGAGAACTGGTGGCACGAAAACGAGCGGATCGACGAGCCCGGCAACCCGGAACAGGTGGACGGCAGGCAATGCTCGGAGATCTGCGATGAGAGCGGTGGATTGATCGGCCGCTTTTTCGGTTTTTGGGGAATGACACCCGATGAACGGGCCTTCATGAAGGACTGCGCTCGCTCGCTGGGCATCACCCGGCTGCAGGGCATCCACGGAGTCTACATGGAGCCCCACAAGGAATTGCCTCCCCATCTAGACAAGCTCCCCTCGCGCTGGAACTGGGCGCACACTCTCATCCTCTCCGGGCAGGACGCCGAGACCTCCCTTTACGTCGACCGCAAAAAGGTCTTCGCCTTCAAGGGCGTGCAGCAGTTCGGCTTTCACCCGCACTTCATCGTCCATGGCGTGGTCACGGGAAGCGAACCCTTCAAGGTTCTTCAGTTCACTTACCCGGACACGCAATGAAGAAATCCGCGATCTTCGGCCTCGTGGTGCCACTCGTGTCCCTGCTCTTCAGCTGGGCGCTAGTGGATGTGACGACTTGGTTCGCTCTTCCGGAGCGACGCAGCGAGGTCAAATTACTAGTTCAACATGATCCGGCTCTCGGCTGGGCCAAAATCCCAAACTCCCATACGCTGCGGGTCACGCCAGAGTACCGGGTCGAGGAGCGCATCAACTCCAAGGGACTTCGTGGACCCGAGCTGGCCTATGAGAAGCCCAAAGACACCTATCGCATCCTGCTCCTCGGCGATTCCTTCATCGAAGGATACAGCGTCAACGATGACCAGCTCATTTCCACGAAGCTCATACAGAAACTCGGCGGAAAAGTAGGCAAGAAAAAGCTCGAAATCATCAATGGCGGGACAGGCGGTTACAGCACCGATCAGGAATACCTCTTTCTCACCACCGAAGGCCACAAGTACCATCCGGATCTCGTCGTCCTCTTTCTCTTTCAGAACGACATGCATTATAACGCAGTCGACGAGTACCTTCCGCTGGGCCGTGGCCGAAAGCCCCGCTTCGAGCTGATCGACGAAAAGCTCGCTCTCACCGGAATCCCAGTGCCAGACAACGCTCCCCCCTTGGGGCGCGCCCTCGCGCGATGGTTGATGTCCCATTCGTTTCTGTACTCCAACCTATACGCCCTCATTGACCAGGCGTTACCGGCGATAGGCGTACATCCCGCTCTTCCCGAGGAGTTTGAAGTCTACATGGAGTCTCCCCCTCCATCGGTCGCTCGCGAATGGGAGGTGACCCGACGGCTGCTCATTGCCGCCAGGGACTTCAGCCACAAATCAGACGCACGCTTTCTCATCTTTCATGTGCCATCAATCCTGGAAATCAACGACCGTCGATTCGCGCATTTTATGCGCTATTATGGAAAGCATCCTGGCCTGATGAGCCAGACCCGGATCGCACGGGATCTAGAGAGGATCACCACGGACACAAGCCGGCTCGAGGTGGTGAAAACCCTAAACGAATTCCGGGAGGCCGAGCGTCAACTCCAGTCCAAAGGCCTTTCTCTCTACTATTCGAGAGACCGGCACTGGAACGCCGGGGGCCACGAGTTCGCGGCGACTTTGCTTGAAGCACATCTGGCTAAACCCGTTCCGCCTGAATTGTCATCGGCGCGGTCTCCCTGAGTTCATTGATCCGGACCACAGGCGTGGCGACCGCCGCCTGCAGAGCCGGTGTCCGAAACTGCCACCAGTAAATCCCCTGGATGAACAAGTAGGCGATCTGATCCGAGTAAAGCAGATTGAAACAGCGGCAGAGCAGGTCGACACCGCCGATCGACAGACCGAACGCCATCTGCCCGCGCCAGCTTGCCGGTGAAGTGCGCGGATCGGTGATGACGTGGAACGCGAAGATCAGGGCTCTCGCCGAGACCAGCACCCCGCTCAAGACAAAGGGGTTGAGCAGACTTTCGCGCCCCTCTTGAAAACGGAACCAACAAAAATACGCGACGACCGACGCGAGGGCAAAACCTCCGAAGTACGAAAGGGACGCGACCAGCTTTCGATTCATAATGGCGCAGGCGAGGCCCGACACCAGGATCAGCAGCAGGAGGTTGCCGTCATGGGCCCAGTTCCCTACCGAGAAGTTCGATGGCAAAAGCATCGTCAGGACGAAGCCGCCAATGATCGACGGATTGAACGGATGGTCCCAAGCCGGGTCACCCTTGCGCCGAAAGACCGCGATCGAGAGGATTCCGAGCAAAGCGGCGAGAAAATAGAATCCAATATAGGTTGCTTCGTAATTCAACAGCACCGAGTTGCCGATGGCGAGTCCGACGGTGGGGAAGAGCACGTAAGTCTCACGCTGCCGCGCACGCCAAAACGCGAAAAGACCATACAGCGCGGCCACGCCGAAGGCCACTAAAGGCCATACGTAGGGTGCGCGCTGCTGCACGAAATATTGACCGGCCGCGACCAGGTAAGAGCATTGGGCGAAGAAATGAATCAACACCCCGGCCCTGAAGTCCCCGAACAATCGGACTCTCATTTCAGTACCGCCTCTTCTCGCACCTCATGGTACATGTCCAAAGTGGGCGGCCGCAGCTCCTGGACTTTGCCCGACGGCCAGCGGATTTCGACCTTCCGGATCTCATCGCCCGCGGGAATCCCGAAGAGCGCCGTCGTCGAGTTCTGCGCGTACATCCCGGAAGGCTGAATCTCGCGAAGCTGAGTCAGCTTCGAGGTTTTGATCACGATCCGCGCGCCAATGGCCATCCGGTTGCTGGTCGTGCCGATCAGACGGAAGCCCACCCAGTGGTTGGAGTTGTGGCGCGTCCCCACGTAGAAGAGGTTGCCCGCGCCGGCGTTGCCGACGACCAGATCCTCCTGGCCGTCATGATTGAAATCCATCCAAGCCAACGCGCGACCGTTGAGTTCGTCGTCAATCCCCATGTCCAGACCCACGTCCTGGAAGCCAGCACCTTCGCGGTTGAGAAAGAAGCAGCTCTTTTGGCCGCTCCCGTACCGGGTGCCATCCAATATTCCCCGATAGTCCGCGGGCAAGAATTTTTTCAGGCCCGCGAATGTGAGGGCTCGCACGTGCTGGTTCCAGAACCAGAAGTTACGGTCCTCGGGCGCGCCGGTAAAGCCGTTGACCTGGGCTACGTCCAGCCATCCGTCCTTGTTCGCATCCAGGGCGACCGAGCCCCAGGCCCAGCCGCATTTGTCGATCCCCAGGCGCGCGGCCGCGTTCTCGAACCGAGGCCGTCCGCCCTCGGATCGATTGAGCCAAAGTCGTGAAAAACCCCTGGTGATCCCCGGCACGTTCATGTTGCTCGCGTACAGATCCAACTTGCCGTCATTATCGAAGTCCCCCATCGCGGGTGACATCGAAAACGACGAGCGCAGCGGGCCGAAGGCGGAGTCGTCCCTGACGTATCCTCCCGCCTCGCGTCGATAATATTGATCGATCCCCAGGTCGTTGAGGTACGCGACATCCGATCCGCCGTTCTCCCTGAAGTCACCGACCGCCACCGAAAAGGTCATCTGGCTGCCGGCCGTCCCTCCTGCTTCGGGCACGATTTCAAGCCTATTTCCGCCCACGTTTCTCAAAAGGACGCGGGGGCCGCCATCCTTCTCGTTCCGGACCGGGTTCCACGGCGCCGACCACGCAAAACCAGGATCGGCCTGCGACGGGTACAGTGACGGCGCCAACGGATTCACATGGTTGTAGATCAAGAGGTCGACGAACCCGTCCCGATCATGATCGAGAAGCGCGACCGCCATGCCCTCCATCGGGGGCAGCTCAGGAAGGACGCCCGCCTCCTGGACGAATTTGCCGCGAACATTGCGAAAAAAGTACGGAGCACGCAGGTGGCGCAAGACGAGGAGATCCGGATAGCCGTCATTGTCCAGATCCGCAAGCGCGAGGCCGGAAAGCCAGTCGTCCGAGGCGATACCGCCGAGACCGGTCGCTGAAGTCACGTCGTCAAAGCCGAGACCGCGACGGTTGCGCAGGTGGCGGATGCGACGGGTTTCCCCTTTTCCTCCCTTGTAAGAAAGCAAAAGGTCATCGTAACCATCGCTATCGGTATCGCCAACGATCACGGTTGAGATCACTCCCGGAATACGGGAGGGCGTGAGAACCGGAGCGCCGAGCAAATCGGATCGGTTTTGAAAACGCGTATCCGGGGTCCAGGCAGTGCCCTTCCCTTTATTCGATAGATCAAAGGGATCCGAATCAGCCCGGGGGAGCGCGCCCGTGCGAAGCCCGATCCCCGTGAGCAGGATCACGACGAGAAGCGGAAACACGCCAATCCGTCTTGGCAAAATAGCTCGCAAAAGAATCAGCCCCTTTCCAATTCGAGCACCGAAAACGCGGCTTTTGGTATCGCGCTTCCGCCGTCCGCGCCAATGACCGCCCCATTGATATTCGAAGCGCCATCCGAAAAGAGAAAGTCGATCACGCCGGCCACTTCATCGGGTTCGATCGCCCGGCCCAGCGGGCTGTTCATCCGGCGCGCAAGACCCCTTTGTTCCACGGTTTCGATCAACTCCCGCGTCATTTCCGTGCGGGTCAGCCCAGGCCGTACAATATTGACGGAGACTCCCGCCGGGACCAGCTCGCTGGAAAGCGTGAGGGCCAGTGATTCCAAAGCCGCTTTGGAACAAGCATAAGCGGACTTTCCCAAGCAGAAATTCACGGAATGGCTGCCGATGACGACCACCTTTCCGGGTGGCCTTTGAACCAGCTCCGGGACGAAGCTTGAGAACAGATTCACCGCGGATAAATAGTTGTCACGCATGCAGCGCTCAAAGGCATTCCGCCGCTCCAGCAAGAATGGCGCGGCGGATCCGACTCCGGCCGAATGCAGAATCCCGCGCAGGCGCTCCAGTGCGCCGTTGTGCTTGAGTCGCTGGCGCAAACCCTCGACTTGGTCGGGATCGGCGAGATCGCAGACCTCAATTGTGCAACCGTCAGTAACCGAGCCCAATTGCTGAAGAACCGCCGCAGCCCGTCCGGGAAGATCCCTTCTTCCGATCAATACAAGGTCATACCGCCCAATGAGACGAGACGCCGCGGCAAGCCCGATTCCCGACAGCCCTCCGGCGAGCAGGAGAAGTGGCCGAGCGCCGATCACCGACGACAGCGTCGAGGCCAGGTGAGGAACGGGGGCTTGTGACATAAGTAATAGGATAATCCCGAATCGCGTTCATCCGCTGAGTAAAATCATCCGGAGTCGCCCATGTCGCCACGTGGGACTTCCTTTCGATTGCGCGATGCGTCGACTTTGACAATTCGTCCACGAAATGGCACCCCTACCCATTATGAGCGCCCCAAAGTCCTACATCACCACGCCCCTCTACTACGTCAACGCTCGCCCGCATCTCGGGCATTCGTACACCACGATCCTGGCCGACGTGGTCAAGCGCCACCGTGAGCAGCGCGGGACGGAGGTCACGTTCCTCACCGGCACTGACGAGCACGGCGAGAAGATCGAGCAGATGGCGAAGACCCAGAACCGCGAGGTCCGCGGTTTCGTAGACGAAGTCGCCACCGACTTCCGCACCACATGGGAAAGAATGGGCATCGACTTCGATATCTTCTATCGAACGACCGATGCCAACCACGTCCATGCCGTGCAGCACGCGCTCCGGACTCTCAAGGACAAAGGCGAGATCGTCTTCCGCGAATACGAAGGCAAGTACTGCGTCGGCTGCGAACGCTTCCTCACGGACACCGAGCTCACGCCCGAAGGCAACTGCCCGGATCACCTGCGCAAGCCCGAGCCGCGCAAGGAAGCCAACTACTTCTTCCTGATGAGCAAATACCAGAAGCCACTCATCGATCACCTTGAAAAAAATCCCAACTCCATCCGTCCGGACCACTTCCGCCAGGAAATGCTGTCGTTCCTCAAGCAGCCGCTCGGCGATCTTTGTATCTCGCGCCCCAAGGAGCGGCTGACCTGGGGTATCGAGCTGCCCTTTGACAACCGTTTTGTCACTTACGTCTGGTTTGACGCTCTCCTCAACTATCTGGTCGCCACCGGCTGGCCGGGACCGAATTGGAACCGCGCCCTCTGGGAGACGGTCAATCACTTCACCGCCAAAGACATCCTCAAAGCTCATGCGATCTACTGGACCACGATGCTGATGGCCCTTGAAGTCGCCCCGGCCAAGGAGCTGCATCTTTCCGGCTATTGGCTCGTCGACGGAACCAAGATGTCCAAGTCCCTGGGCAATGTCATCCGCCCGCTCGAGGTTGAGGAGAAGTTCGGCAAGGACACCCTGCGCTTTTATCTGCTTCGCGAGATGAGCTACGGAATTGACGCCACCTTCACGCTCGAGAGCTACGTCAACTGCATCAACGCCTACCTCGCCAATGGCATTGGCAACTTCGTCTCGCGCGTCTACACGATCGCAAAAAAGAACCTCGGCGCGCTGACGATCGACGAGTCGCAGCTCACGGATTCCGACCGGGCGATTCTCGCCAAGCGCAAGCCCACGCTCGAAGCCTGGGATGCGAGCTTTGCGGACCTCAAGTACCAGAACGCCTTGAAGGCCTGGTCTGAGCTGGTGACCGCGTGCGACCTCTACATCAACGAGATGAAGCCCTGGGCTCTAGCCAAGGATCCAGCGCAGGTCGCGCGCTTGCAGATCGTCATGGGCGTGAGCATGCGCATGATCCAGGCCCTGGGCGCGATCATCGCTCCCGTGCTTCCTAACGCCTCGCGTGAGATCGCCAAGGCACTCGGACTGGGCGAAGACGCCTTTGCGCACATCGACTCGGCGCTCGAGAACCGGGCGACGTTCGAGCTTCAGGGCGAGACGCCCAAGCTGTTCATGCGCGTCCAGATCCCAGCTCCTGCGCCGGATGCTTGACCGGGATCCTGAATTAACGGCTATGTAAAAAACCGGATCGGAATCAGTGAGCGACGGGCGCGGAGCCTTCGCTACCCTGCTGGGCCTGAATGGCGTCGAAGTCGAGCACCGCTTCGCCAACCTTTTTGTTGCCTTGTTCGAGCCAGGAGAGCACGAAACGGTGACGACCATAGGCGCCGACTGGGAATCCGCCATAGCGGAATACGGCCTTCATGCGTCTTTGCTCGGCCGGGATCTGCATCTCCCCGTTGCCGATCATTTGCTGCTTTCCGTCCGGAGTGAGCAGGTGGATCATCACTTTGCCGTTAAAGGATTGGGGCTCGGTCTTTTCGAGCGCGACAGCGATCACAAGCGACTGGATCTGGATCGGCAGCTGCGGGGTCCGGATCTCCTCGAGGACGTCAAAGACGGACAGGCTGCCGGTCTGCTGATCGACGGAAGCGCTGAGGGACAGGCTTGCAAACTGGACTTTGATGCTCATGCCCCGCATTTAAGCAGGGAATCGTTCGGAGCGCTACCCTTTTTGCTCCGGCTTGGCCGCTCCAGATCCATCCCGCTTGCGTCGAAAGAACCGCGTCAATATACCGCCACACTCTGGCGTTTCACTGTAAACGGCCTCAAAGCGATGATTGAGACGCTTATCCTGATGCAAAGCGTACTCAAGACTGATCGCGCCGCCCTTGGGATCCCGAGCGCCGTAAACGACCTGCGCCAGCCTCGACTGTTGGCAGGCCGCCAGGCACATGGGACAGGGCTCGAGCGTTACGACGAGAGTGCAGTCATTAAGACGCCAACTCCCCAGCTCACGCGTCGCTTCGCGGATCGCCATCACCTCGGCATGCGCCAACGGATCGTTGTCCGTCTCGCGCCGATTATAGCCGCGCCCGATCACGCGCCCGTCAGGTGCGATCACGACTGCGCCCACCGGAACTTCGCCCTGCTCCTCCGCCTTTCGGGCGAGCGCAAGGGCCTCCTGCATTGCGGCGTCGTGTTTAGGACCGGTCATCGCCGCGTGGGCCGGTTTGGCCGCCCGAGGTGCCCGTGGCGACCGCCGAAGCGCTCCCCACGCGCGTGGCCTGTTTTCCGCCACGAACGAGCTTGAAGCGGGTGCTCGACGAAGTCGCCGTTTCGATCCTTTCGAGCTTGCGGAGGAACTCCTCCTCGTTCAGGAGGTAGCGGCTCTTGCGATAAAGGATCGCGATCTTTTTGAGACGGATCGTGATCTGGCGAAGCGGGCGCTTCTGCAGCTTGCTCAGGGGACTGAACTTGATGCCCATTCCCTTGGGATGCGTGACCGTGCTGTGGGTGCGCCATACCGCGACACCGCTGCACTGGACGCGGAAACGGAACGCGGTGAACTCCAGCGCGACCTGCTCATAAAGATCCACGTCCTGGCGCAGCTTGACAAAGCAGCCTCCCATCGACAGATCGAGGATCTGTCCTTCGATCGGATCCTTTCCGTTGCGAAGGATCCGCACCGGCACAGCGAGCTTGTAGCGCGGATTGCTCTCCCACCAGCGGATCTTGGGAAAGAAATACGGCACGCGGATCTCGCGCGCGACCCGGTACATCATCAACACGAGAAAGAAGATCGACGCGCTGAACGCGGCGGCCTTATGGCTCGTTCCGCCGAAATCATTGAGATAGAGCGCGTTGATGTAGATCATGAACACGTTCGCGACCACGAACGCGTACCAGCCCCAATGATAGACTTCCCAAAGCGCGTAGCCCGCCGTCACCGCGAGCGCGCTCGCGATGTAAAACGAGGGAGCGAGAATGATCCGCACCAGGTAATGCCCGGGAATATCGAACAGCAGCGCCGCCACGAATAAGTAGACGATCGGGAACGCCATGTAGAGAAGAGCGACTGTCTTGAGGGTATTTGATCTGAATCGCTTCACAATTAATTCATCGGCAAATCAGGAAATGAATTCAACGGAAATCACCCGAATCTCAAGCGCCATCCAGGCCCCAGAACCAGAGCGGCAACGGAAAGCGTTCTGAGGCGCCCGATGCGTCCCCGGAATCCGCCCCCCCCGCCCCGAAAAACAACCGAGCCAGCAGGAACTCTTCCGACGGAGGCTCCATCCCACCATGGTAAGACTGGAGGACGCGGCGAGCGTCCAAGAGCCGGGCCATGCACAAAGGTTGCACAGCGGCGTCTCCGATGAGCCGCTCCGCGAGTCCCGCCTGCTCCAAAATGTGCGGCGACGCCAGCAGCGCGGCGCCCGGTTGGCGCGAGCGGATCAGGGCGAGGATCGCGGCCAACTCGTCGGCCGGCCCTCCCCACTCGTGCACGCAAAGCTGCAGGTCAATGCCCTTTCCAAAAGCGACATAGGCGCGCGGATTCGAAGCGGTACCGGTCCAGAACCATTGAACATGGGGATGAGCGGAAACCCAGCCGCGATCTTCGTCGCGATATTCCAGTCCCCCTGACCTAGCCTGCAGCCGGGCAAAGAGAGCGGGCGTCCAACCTTCCTGGATCGAAAGATTTCCGGCCCTCCTTTGAGAAGAATCGTGAGAAAGATCGAAGGACGCCAATGGAATGACGAGCTGGATGCCACAGACTTCAAAACCCAGTCGGCCGTAGAGCTCCGCTTCGGAGCCCCAAAGCACCGCCATGGCGGCGCCCTGCCTTTCAAGCCAGTTGTTCAGAAGCCGCACCGCCTGAGAGGCCAAGCCCCTACCTCGATAATCTGGATCCGTCGCAACGGCGCCGATCAGCCCAATCGGCAGCGTGCCCGACGGCGTCTTGAGGCGGGCGACCCGCGCCGCTGCGCAGGCCGTCAAGCGATCTCCGTCGTAAGCGCCGATCCGGAGCAGACTACCTGGTTCCGCCGCCCAGACCGGAAAATCTTCCAGATAAGAGGAACCCGCAGGGACATCAAAGCAATGATCCAAAAGCGCCCCGAACTTTCGGAGAGCACTTTGGCCAGAGATCGAATCCAGTCGAATAGCGGAGGCAGAATCCTTGAAAAGCTCCATCACTGCGATTCTACCCCGGAGCAATGAAAATCGACCAGAATTCGATCCGACAGAGCGGCGTGTCCGCTTTTACACATGGAATTATGACCTTACCTTCGGAATATCCTCGAACTAGGCACTCATGGTCCCGGTAATTCCTGCCGATAGGTCATTTACGGAGGACTTACTGTGTCCAAAAAGAAGAACAAGTTCGATCTCACCTGGCTCGTCACGTCCGGCTCCCTCAAGGAGGGGCAGACCCTGTTTTTCGTAAGCGATCCCAAGAAGACCTGCAAGGTCCAGAAACAGCCGAACGGCGAGTATAAGGTGATCGATGGCAAGGAGACCCTGACGGTGCACGCTTTCGCGCAGCGCTGCCTGGGCACTGATCCGCCGGATCACGCTTCGAAATGGCTCCGCACGGAAAAAAACCAGAGCCTTTATGACCTCTGGCACGCCGACGACTACGTCGAAGCCGCTTAATTTCGGCGCCAAAAACCTATAATTTCAGCATCGATCGGGGACCGCGCCGCGGAAGCGACGCCGGTCCCCTCTTTTTTTTTAAAAAAAGATTAAAGAGATTTCCCCGGACACCGATTCGTATCTTGGAAGCTGAGTCACACAGGGAATCCCGCCTAGGATGGCAGGAGGCCCCGAAAAAAGGACGAAGCGACCGGACCCTAGATCAGCCCAGGATGGGCGAACAAACCTTCAGGAGGAAGGTGTCATGGGACTGCGGATTAACACAAACGTGCCTGCCTTGGTTGCGCAGCGTAATTTGCGCACCAACCGCACGTCACTGGACCGCACCCTCGAAAGACTCTCCTCGGGGTCGCGTATCAACCACGCGGGCGACGACGCCGCGGGCCTCGCGATCTCCGAATCCCTCAGAGCACAGCTTCGTGGCCTCGCCCAGGCCGAGCGCAACGCCCAAGACGGCGTCTCCCTCGTGCAGGTGGCCGAAAGCGCCATGGGCGAGATCTCCAACATCCTCATCCGCATGCGCGAGCTCGGCGTGCAGGCCGCGTCCGACACGATCGGTCCGCAGGAACGCAAGTACATGGACGTCGAGTTCCAGCAGCTCGTTGAGGAGATCGACCGGATCTCCAACAGCACCGAATTCAACCGCGTGCCCCTGCTCAATGGCAAGGCGGACGCCTTCGAGATTCAGGTCGGCACCCGCAACAATCCGATGGTCGACCGCATCCGGCTGTTCGACACGCGCGCCACCGACCTCAATGTCGTGGCGCTCGGACTTAACCTGGTCAGTGTCGGCAGCAAGCAAAACGCGCAGAATTCGCTCGAAGCGATCGACTCCGCGCTCAGCTCGGTGACATCGATCCGGGCCAACTTCGGAGCCATGCAGAACCGGCTCCAATCGGTCATCAACAACATCTCCGTGAGCCGCGAAAACCTCGCCGCAGCCAACTCCCGCATCCGCGACGCGGACCTGGCGGAAGAGACGTCGGAGCTCACGAAGTCGCAGATCCTGGCCCAGTCCGGCGTGAGCGTGCTCACGCAGGCCAACTCGTCCATCAAAGCCGCCCTGAGCCTGCTCGGGCAGGGAGGCATGGGATGAGCGAGCCGAGGAGGACCGCATGAATGAGAAGAAGGACGCTATGAAGACACGAGTTTGAACCAAGAGCAAAGGCTGTTGCCTGTGCTTGTTTCCTGGATGGCGGAACGGGCGGAGCGCTCCCTCCCCAAGATGGTGGAGGGACCTCCCCCGCCCGCGAGTCCAAGAGCACACCCAGGCAAACGGGCCGTGAGCGCAACCGCCGAAAGCGTGCGCACGGTTCTTGGAAAACGGTTTCGGCGCGATCCGGGTGGAGCACGGGAATGGTCCCCTGCCCTGACGGGAGCGCAGCTTGACAAACGGGCAGGATGCCCGCCGCGGTTAAGGATAACCGCGGATCACATGGAGGAGAGCGGCTTATGAACGGAGGCTAATATGGGTTTAAGAATCGCGACGAACGTTACTGCGGTCAACGCTCAACGTCAGATGGCGATGACCCGTCAGGGACTGGATAAGTCGCTCGAACGTCTTGCAAGCGGCAGCCGAATCAACCATGCCGGCGACGACGCCGCCGGGCTTGCGATCTCGGAAAACCTGAGAGCGCAGATCCGGGGGATCCGGCAGGCGAAGAGGAACGGCCTCGACGGCGTCTCGCTGATCCAGGTGTCAGAAGGCGGCCTGAACGAACTGTCGAACATGCTGATCCGTCTGCGCGAACTGGCGATCCAGGCCGCATCGGACACGATCGGTGACACCGAACGTCAGTTCGCCGACCGCGAGTTCCAGTCGATGAAGCAGGAAATGGACCGCATCGCCAACGTCACGCAGTTCAACGGCATCCCGCTGCTAAACGGCAAGGCCGGCATCTTCGAGATCCAGGTGGGTACCCACAACAACCCGATCCTCGACCGGATCGTGTACAACGGGGACCGCGCCGACGCCTCGGTGGACGCCCTGAAGCTTGGCGGCGAGAGCGTGGCCACCAAGCAAGGAGCCCAGCTCAGCCTCTCGGTGATCGATGATGCGCTCGTGCGCACCAACAGCATCCGAGCGGACCTGGGCGCGATGCAAAACCGGTTGCAGTCGACGATCAACAACCTTTCGATCAGCGACGAAAACCTCTCTGCCGCCAACTCCCGCATCCGCGACACGGACATGGCGGAAGAAGTGTCGGAGATGACCAAGAACAATATCCTGATGCAGTCGGGGATCTCGGTCCTCGGACATGCGAACAATCTGAACTCCTCTGCGCTCAAGCTGCTGCAGGGATGAGATGACTGAGTTTTCCCCGGCCGGGATGGTCCCGGCCCGGGGAAGTCAAACCGGTGAAGCGGATCCCAAGGAAAGGGCCGCAGGACCGGAACGTACAAAACCGAGCACGGAAGCTCGACGCGCCTAGGGAAAGGCGCGTGGCAACACGGAGGATGGCACTTATGAATGGAGGCTAAGTATGGGACTTCGAATTGCTACTAATACCACGGCACTGAACGCTCAACGTCAGATGGCGATCACGCGAGGGAACCTCGATAAATCGCTCGAACGACTGGCCAGCGGCAGCAGGATTAACCACGCCGGCGACGACGCTGCCGGGCTTGCGATCTCGGAAAACCTGAGGGCGCAGATCCGAGGCATCCGCCAGGCCAAGCGAAACGGGCTCGACGGCGTCTCGCTGATCCAGGTGTCCGAAGGCGGTCTGAACGAGATCTCGAACATCCTGATCCGTCTGCGTGAACTGGGAATCCAGGCCGCTTCGGACACGATCGGGGACACCGAAAGACAGTTCGCTGACCGCGAATTCCAGTCGCTCAAGGAAGAAGTGGACCGGATCGCCAACTCGACGAACTTCAACGGGACTCCCCTGTTGAACGGTAAGGCCGGCATCTTCGAGATCCAGGTCGGCACGCACAACAACCCGATCCTCGACCGCGTGGTCTACAACGGCGAGCGCTCGGACGCGACTCTCGACGCCCTCAAGCTGGGCGGCGAAAGCGTGGCGACCAAGCAAGGCGCGCAGCTCACCCTATCGGTGATCGACGACGCCCTGATCCGGGTCAACAGCATCCGCGCCGATCTGGGCGCCATGCAGAACCGGTTACAGTCCACGATCAACAACCTGGCCATCAGCGACGAAAACCTCTCCGCCGCCAACTCGCGAATCCGCGACACGGACATGGCCGAAGAAGTTTCCGAGATGACCAAGAGCAACATCCTGATGCAATCCGGCATCTCGGTTCTCGGCCAGGCCAATTCGACCAACCAGGCGGCGCTCAAGCTACTGGGCTAATCAGGAGCGGTCGCTTCGGATGACGATCGAGGACAGGCAACCGCCACGGATGGCGAACATGAGGAACCGCAAAAATGAGACCGATGGAAATGGTCACGCGAGACTTGCGAATTGAACCAATCGTAGCCCGACCCGTGGGAATAACGGGACTGGCCGACTCCCACGGGTTGGGGTTACACTGGAACTCGAGTGCAAGCATCGACGAAGGCGGTTCTGATCATCGGGGGAAGCGGGTTCATCGGAACCCATCTGGCGCTGCGGCTGAAAGCGACCTACAAGGTCTTCGCCACCGCGCAAGAGAACATGATGCGACTCCCGGGGGTCACGTTCCTGCCCGCGAACCTCAATAAACGCGACTGGCTCAAACGGATCGTCTACCTGATCCGGCCCAACGTGGTCATCTTCGCGGCAGGATCGAGCGACGTCGACCTGGCCGAAAAAGACCACCACATGTTCGAGGAGATCCACACCAGCGGCGCGGGCAACGCGGCGCAAATGGCGGACATCTTCCAACCGAGGTTCATCTACCTGTCGAGCTGCTACACGTTCGACGGAAACCGGGGCAACTACCGGGAGACCGACACGGTCCTGCCGGGAACCGCCCTGGGCAAAGCAAAGCTGGGCGGCGAAAACCTCGTCCGCACCCGCTCCCTAAACCATATCTTGCTGCGCTCGAGCCCCGTGCTCGGCTGCGGCAATGGGCTGCATTTCTCATTCGTCGACCGGCTGCGAATGCAGCTCGACCGCAAGCAGCGCGTCGAGTTGCCCGACGACGAAATCCACTCCTTCGTCGCGATCGACAGCCTGGTCGAAGTCATTGAACGCCTCGCCGAAAGCGGGCTCCGCAACAAGATCGTCCACTTCGGCGGCCTGACCAAACTGACCACCTTTGATCTGGGACGACGCTTCGCCAAGCGCTTCGGCTTCGACCCTGATCTCATCATCCCCCGCAAAGTGAGCTACAAACCCATCGGGCTGAATGCGCCGGAGTTCCTCGATTTCTCGCTCAATTCGACTTTTGCGGCTGAAAGCTTAAAGGTCCAGCCCCTTCTCCTGGAGGAGAGCTTTGATCTGATCGAGAAGAACTTGATTGCCCGCTCGTGATTTGCGGGCGTCCCGGGTCAGACGGACGAACTCGGTGAAGTAAAACTTGGCCACCTGCTCGGCCTTGACCTTCTCGCCCTGATAAGTCCATGCGACGTCACGGAAAGGGCCGATCTGCGCGATTAGCTCGTGCACCTGGCCCTGGTTCGCTCCACCGGCAACCTGCCCATCCACTGACATCGTGCCGCGCACGTGCTGGGTAAAAGAGATCTGGATCAAGCCATGGGCGGTGTTGGAGAACACGAGCTTGACCTGATTGCGAAAGAGCATGAAATCCGCCGCCGTCTGGGCGATCGAATAGACTTTGACTTCCTGGTACTTGGTGCCGTTTTCCGCGAATGCGTTAAAAACCTTGGCGTGCTCGGTCAGGTGCTCGCGCAACTCGGTCAAGAACTCGATGGTGCTCTCCTCGACCAATTGCTGGGGATCATAGCTGCGGCCCAGCTGAAGCAGGCGTTCGGCGTCCGGATGGACCTCGGCCCGGGCCAGTTCATGGATCCACCCTTGTTGCGTCGGCATGATGTCTTTGTAGGTGCCCATCGTCAAAATCCCCCCACCCAGGCGCTTGCTTCATCTACATGGATGCACAAAAGATGCGCTCCGGGCTCCGCTTGCACAGGGAAAAGTGTATGTGGGCCTGACCGGTATTGTCAACTTGGCGTTGCCGTCTGACCTCGGCCCAGGAAGGCCGCCCGTCGAAACAAAAAGGCAGGAACCGAAGAAGTCAATTGGAACCCATGAATCTGAAGTGGGCACCGTTTAACCGCTTTAGGCTTCCTGGCAGGCCAGGCATGCACACCACGGTCAGGGACAGCTCCCGGGTTCTATTGACTGTAGGGTCCAATTTATATTTTCTTCGGCCCCTGCAAGACCACTATACCTCATTCCTTCGTCACGGGGGAAGATTCACGCAGCCGGGCGCACGAAATATCGTGGAATTTCTCCGGGCCGCTCGCAGCTAACCCGACTCCTCCGCTTTACAGGCCCAAATATCAATGACACACTTGACAGTATCGTATGGGATCCAAAAAACTCCTAGTGGCCGACGACAGCCTCACCATCCAAAAGGTGATTCGTCTTGCATTGGCAAACGAAGGTTATGAAATCCAGGCCATTTCGGATGGAAACGACGCCGTACAGCACATCTCGCTCTTTCAGCCGGATCTGGTGCTGATCGATGTTTCGCTTCCAGGCAAGACGGCTTTTGAAGTCAAGCGCGCCGTCAACCAGGAGTCGGATCTCGCCAACACCCGCTTCGTGCTGATGTCGAGCGCGTTCGAGCGCGTGGACGAGGCCCAAGCCTCCGAAGTCGTCTTTCACGGACGACTGACCAAGCCCTTTGATCCGGGCCATCTGCGCGAAGTGTTGCAGCAAGTCTTCGCGCAGCATCCGACCGGACCGCGGGCCGCCGGCGCGCAGATCCTGCCACCGCGCCCAGGACAAGCCAAACCGGCATCCGTGACGAGCGATCCCTTGAGCAGTCTGCTCTCGCCCGCGCTGGATTCTCCACTCGATTCTCCGCTCGATGCCCCGGAAGACGAGCTTCCGATCAGCTCCAACCAACCGACCCCTCCTCCGATCCCCGGCATCATCGGTGGAAATCCGGCCTTTGGAAACTCCCCCTTTGCGGGAATCCCGGGGCTGACGCCGCCGCCAGTTCCGCAAATGCCAGCCGCAACGGAGCCACCGCCGGCCGCCGCATCGATCCCGCCGTTCAGCGCGCCGCCAACCAACTCGAGTCCTCCGGACCTACCATTGTCCATTCCTCCACTTCCCGCGGATGCAAATGCGGGGGAGGACAGGGACGCTGATATCCGCGAGCTCACGGAAACTACCATCCGGATGAGCGGCCTCAACGACTTCGAATGGAGCGTCCAGGAGCCGAGCCTCAAGCCTCCGCGTTCCATGACGGATACCAGCGAGCTCTCCAATTCGGCGCTCCGGTTCTTCAAGGACCCCATGCCGGTCCAGGAGACGAGCCACACCTCTCCGATCACTCCGCTATCCCCGCTGTCCCAAGATCCAACCGAGTCATTCGGCATCGAAAAGCGACTGCCGCATCCGGCGTCTTCGATCGACCCTCCGGCCTACAACCTCGATCTGCAGCCGATGCCCACCGCGACGCCGCAGCCCCCCGTTGAAAAGACCAACACGAGCATCCGCGTACCAGTCCAGGTCCAAGCCCAGCCTCAGATCCAACCGCAAGCGCCTGCACCGGCGCCCGATCCTCAACTGATCGAGAAGTTGGTCGCGCGCCAGGTCGAGGAAGTGCTCACCAAATCGATCCAAAAGCTTTTGCCCGAGATCGCCGAGCGCCTCATCAAGGAACAGATCCGGCAGATGCTTTCCGAACAGCCCTGAGCTGGGCTATTTACAGCGCTGCTTAAAAAGAGACATGTTGCTCTTGATGATCCCGTCGTCATTTCCTCGATGACTGAGAGTCAAAACCTGATCCAATTTGCGTTCTCGTCGCGCGTAATAATCGGCGAGAATAAAGTCGGACTTCACTTTGTCGCGAACAGCGGCTTTTACGTCGGCAGCGAAGACTTCAAACGGGAGCCACTGTAAAAGCTGGTTTTCAGCCACTGCCGCGGAGAGTTCGGTCACTTTTCTAAAGGCGCCTCCCCCCTCTTTTGCGAACTCCACTAGCCCCACTTTTTGGGCTCGCTGATGCGCTTGCCCCAAATGGATCGCGACTTCATGGATCAGATTCAGTCGAAAAAGGATCGGAGATCGACGAACGTCGGCATCAACCGTCACAGTCCATCTCGCCGGCTGATCGTGCGTTTTGTCCATCTGCCAGTTCGCATACTTCATAACGCTTCCGGTCGCGTCACTTTCGAAGCCCAGGTCGGTCTCGGAAACAGAGATGTGTTTCTGATCGTAATAGATCTCTCGAAGCAGCGTTCGCGTGGACTCAGGATACTGGCTGATCAGCTCATCAAAGTATTCATCAATGACCACCAGCGCTGCGGCGCGCGCTGGATCCGTGATCTGCGCGGAATTCGAAATCACGGCCGGACTATCAAAGCAATTCGGCGTTCCTGCCGCTGTCTTACTCCTTGTCGCAGGCTTCTCGTCCTTGCTCCTGGAGGAGAACCATTTGTAATCACATTTCGGAACACTGACGGAGGACAGCATTTCTTGAAAATCACCAGCGCTCGCCCCATTTACTGAGAGCAAATATAGAAGAGCCAGCCCCATCCCTTGAGCTCTTTTGTTTGCTCCGCTTCGCCACCACCAATTTAAAGACCCGGTCCTCACATCTGAAGTATCGGATTTTAATTAAATTTAATTTAATCACTATTATGATGTGGCGAGCGCAAACAGCAGCTGTGCAAAACAGACCCCGTTCTGAGGGGCCTCTGCCCCTTCATCGTCTGCGTATCTTGACGTCCTCGGCATAAAGCCGCGTGGGGCCGCAGGCGCCTTCGTCGACCAGGAGCTCTCCCAAGTCCCCGAGGCGATCCACCACGCCGAAGTGCTCCGTGCCGGCTGAAATCCAGCTCACGGACGTGCCCCTCGGAAAAGCCGCCAGCGTCTCATACTCCGCGCGCACGGAGGCTGGTCCCTCGACCACCATTCTTTCAATGAGCTGGATCAGCTCTTCGTGAATCGCGGCTCGCACGTCATCAGCAGTGATGGGACCAGTGCCAAAGGCATCCCCTCGCCCGGCCGCCAGGTCCGTCAGGCACGAGGTGGCCTGATCTAGTGCCTCCGGCGCATGCGCGCAGTTGAGACCCAGGCCCGCGACGATGAACGAGCCGTGGCTCGCGCCCACCGCTTCGCACAAAATGCCGCCGACCTTGGCGCCCGCCTCAGACAAAAGATCGTTTGGCCACTTCACCTTCAGCGGGACGCCTCGCGCGCCGATCGCCCGCGCGACGGCGACGGCGATCGTCAACGGGATCCAAGTCCAGCGAGACTTGTCCGCAGGCCGAAGCACCCAGGAAATGAAAAGATTGCCCTCGCGCGAATCCCAGACTCGGCCCAGTCTCCCACGACCCGCGTCCTGCGCGCGCGCCGAGATCCAAGTTCCATGGGGTGCGCCTTTTTCGCCCAACTCGCGGGCGAGGTCATTGGTCGAGCGACAGCGTTCGATCACCTGATTGGCGACCGCCTCCGGGCGACTCACTTCACGCCTTCGGCGATCATCGAGAGGTCGAGCGCCTTGACCGAATGGGTAAGCGAACCTACCGAGATCACATCGACCCCTGGCATCGCGTACGAAGCAATGGTCTGCGAGTTGATACCACCCGAAACCTCGATGCACGGACGAAAACCGGCAGCATCGACCTTCTTGAGGGCGCGCTTCACTTCGTCCGGGCTGAAGTTGTCGAGCATGATCACCTCGGCGCGCGCCTTGAGCGCCTGGGCGAGCTCCGACTCGTTGCGGACTTCGATCTCGACCTTGAGCAAGTGCGGCGAAACCGCTCGCACGCCCTCGATCGCGCGAGCGATCCCGCCGGCCGCGGCAATGTGGTTTTCCTTGATGAGAATGCCGCCGCCGAGCGAGATCCGGTGGGGCTTTCCGCCGCCCGCGATCACGCCGCTCACCGCGAGATCACGGTATCCGGGCAGTGTTTTGCGCGTGGAGACCACGCGCGGAGTGTTCTTGGGGCAAACGCCTTCGACGATCGCGACCATCTCCGCCGTGCGAGTGGCGACGCCGCAGACATACTGCGCCAGATTAAGAAACGGCCGCTCAAACGCGAGCACCAGGCGCGCCGGCCCCTTCCATTCGGCGACCACATCCCCCTTCTTGATCCGCGCGCCGTCGACGAAGCGGGCCCGCGCGTCGATCACGAAACGACCTCCTTCGACCGCGTCAGCATGCGTGGAAACCGCCTCAAGGCCGGCGCCTGCGGCCCAGATTCCGGGTTCCTTGGCCACGATCTTCGCGCGCATCAGCTGCGACTTGCCGCCACGACCGCCTCCGGATGTCCCCCCGGAAGTTCCCATAGAAGTCCAATCCCACGGCCAGCCGTCGTCCTCGAGTCCGAGGGTGAGCAAGTCCTTCCATACGGGCACGAATTCATGGTACATGCCTGACTTCTAAACTGTTTGATTTTCAAGCACAAGACTGGAAAAACCGGGGGATTGAAATGAACGAAGCCGCTATCGCCAGGACGCCTGAAGGCCGCAAGGAAAGCGAGATCCGTCCCCTCACGATCGAGACCGCCGTCAACCTTTACGCCGAAGGCTCCGTCCTGATCAAAGCCGGCAACACCCACGTACTCTGCACCGCCTCCATCGAGGAGAGCGTCCCTGGCTGGCTCAAAGGCAAAGGACAGGGTTGGGTCACCGCCGAATACTCGATGCTCCCCCGCGCCACCCATACCCGCGGCAAGCGCGATCGCGAAAAAGTCTCCGGCCGCACCCAGGAAATCCAGCGACTCATCGGCCGCGCACTCCGCGCCATGATCGACCTCAATGCCCTGGGCGAGCGCTCGATCCTCATCGACTGCGACGTCCTGCAAGCGGACGGCGGCACCCGCACCGCCTCGATTACAGGCTCTTGCGTGGCCCTCGGCCTCGCCGTGCAAAAGCTCATCACCGATGGAAAACTCGCAAAGAATCCGCTCCAGGGCACCGTCTCGGCCATCAGCGTGGGCATCAAAGGCGGCCGAGTGCTCGTCGACCTCGACTACGCCGAAGACTCCACTTGCGATGTGGACATGAACTTTGTCATCACGGGTCAGGGACGTTTCGTCGAAGTCCAGGGCACTGCCGAAAAACAGGCTTTCTCCTTTGCCGAGCTCACGGCCATGACCCAGGGCGCGCAAGCCGCGTGCGAAAAAATCCGCGCGCTCCAGCTCCAGGCTTGCCCAGCGCTTTCGAAGTGAGTGGATTCGGAAATTAAAAAAGCCGGACTCCCTTGCGGAAGTCCGGCTTCAAAATTCCAGGACCTGAACAAAAGGTATTAAGCCTTCTTGCTCCAGGATCCGCACCAGCCCTTGGCCGCGACTTTGCAATTGGAGAGCATCTGGCAATCGCCCATTCCATTAACCGCGGGTTTGGGCATCAGCGCGCAATTGTCACAAGTCTGCGAAATGCCGGCCTTGCCTTTGGCCTGCGGATACTTCGCGGTATCGGCTTTCTTGCCGTCAGCGACATAGCCAATCGCCGAGGCGACCGGATCGCTCGGGCCGCAGGCAGCCTTATCGGCCGCGAACGCACGCGGGAGCTTCATAAGGGGCAGCGCGACGACGGCGCCGAACAGGGTCTTGATGAATGTTCTTCTCTTCATGTTGAAAACCTCTCCTATGGAAAGTTTTTTTGACTTCGGATTGCTTGGGCAGGTCTTACCATTTTGCTATCGCGTGTGAAGGATTTCATCTGAAAAAAGTGCTGCTCATCACGCGCTTATTCCGATGCGCAATGTCCGATTTCAGCTTCGATTATTGAGAACGATTATCAGGATCTTATTTGACGCCCACTGCGTAGGCGATCCAGGCGTAGGCGTTGTCTGCCTTCTTGGTCCGGGCATATTCGCCTGTGCCGCGTCCGCGGTGGCTCGTTTCCCAGAATATATGCGCGTTTTTGAAGCCAGCCTCGCGCATGATTTCTTGGAGCTCCGGCAGACTCCAGAGGCGCCAGTCATAGGTAAAGACGTTTTTGTACGTCTTCCCGTCAGCCATCTCAAAATGGATCGCGTAAAGCGCGTCACCGGTGATCGGATCGAATTCCTTTTGATCCCAGATATAAGTGAACTCGCGTTTTCGGTTCTTGCCGTAAACGGGCTTGCGCTCCTTGACGGGCTCGATCATCCCAGGGCCCCCGGCGACTTCCAGCACCAGGATGCCCCCCGCGGCCAGCGACCGGCGACAGAACCGAAAATACTCGCGTAGCTCCTCGCGCTTCTTGAAAATGTTGAACGAGAAATTGCCCGCGATGATCACGTCCGAGAGCGGCTTGGTGATGGTGCGCACGTCCATGAGCAGCGGCTGGATCCGCGACCTTTGCTCCGCATTCAGCTCGGCGAGATGATGGCGCTTGCCGTAGGCCACCGGTTCAGGATCGAGATCCAGGGCGATCGCCGAATTGCGGCGGTTGCGCTTGACCCATTCGCAGGACATTTTGAAAGTCCCGCAGAAATCCTCCCGCAGCTTGCGCGCGTACTTGCCGCCGTTGAGATCTTTGTAGAACTCGACGAACATCTCGACATGCGCTTCCGGCGTCTGCACCGAACGCTCATAAAAACCGTATTTATTGAAACGTGGCATCGGATTCCTTTACCCCGATCCGCAAAAGGAAAGAAAGCCCCGAGAACCTGGATGGCTCTGGGGCTTTCCCTGAGGAGGTGTGGTGGGTACAGCTCTGGCGCGTAACCTAGGTTGGGTTACGCAACTTTGCGAGCGCCCTGCTTGCGCTGGAACGCAAGGAAGTGCTCATACTTTTTGTCGAAGTCCGGCACCATTTCGCCCGACTTCTTCACGAGACCGAACTTGAACCATTCGTAATGTTCGTCGCAAAACGAGAAGCGCTTGTCTTCCTTCTTGCAGCCTTGAGCGGCGCAGTGGCCTGCGACGGCTTCGTGTTTCTTTCCTTTGGCGGGAGCGGGCGCGGCGGGCTTATTGGCGGCGGCGGCCTGGTGTTGCTGTTCCGGTTTCTTAGCTTCTGCGGTTCCCTTGGACATGTTCAGTACCCCCTGTTGGTAGCTGTCCTCATTCACAGACACGATTCGGTCCAGGGGGAGTAAAACTTTAGTTAATTAGTCAGGTAATGCGAATTAGCCATACCCTTCAATAGATTGCGTCCTATTGATTTGCCGAATCACTTCTCATTTAGATGAGTTCGTCGCGACTACTTTTGCTCTTTCATGTCCGCAATACAGGTGATCGAGAGCGAATCGCGCTTCGTATTGATCCGAAGATTGAAACCATCAAAGAACTTGGATGAACTCAAGTCAAGGCGGCTAGGAATCGCGCCACAGACGAGGTGCTGACTGGTCCGCGAATCCGCGGAAACCGTGTCGATTTGGAACGAATGCGTCTCAGCCATGTAGGCAACGCGAAGAGAGGATAGAATGCCGTTTGCATTGCTAAAATCAAACATCGTGGGGCGGAATTCAGCAACTTCCAGGCCGGCATTGCGATCAGACTGCGTCGTCTGAGTTGAGATCTGTGGTTTGGGAATCCCGGCGCGATCCAAGCGGCAGGAAACCATCGGTGCTGCATCCAGTTCTTCTTGGGTCACGAGTGCATGGGCCTGGAGCCCGATGCAGTTCACCAGCAGTCCTGTCAACAACGTAGCCTTTTGAAACTTCATATGTGCTCCCTATCGCTTTGCGCTTTCAGCCCTACAAGCTCGTTATGCTGTAGTAGCTATTCAACTTAAGAGAGCGCCTAATATCAAAAATGACTCTGTGCGTTAATTGCATTCGTTATTAGATCATCCAATCGCCGCCCCAGATTCAATGAT
>CAYXVB010000007.1:0-12492 GCA_964467785.1 uncultured Bacteriovoracaceae bacterium | reverse complement strand
TCGATTTGTAAAGAACTAGATCAGTTCCTTATGCGCGCTCGGATAAATATCCCGATAGCCAGTGTAACCAGAAAGGATCAGTACCGGTAAAAGCACGATCCAGCCCAACCCGATGGGAATCGTCGCGAGGATCGCCCAGAGGAGAATCCAGAGCGAGAACACCGTGAGCGGCCAAAGATTCCGGATACATCCGAGCAAACTCGCCTTGATGGACTCGACCGCGTTGAGCCCCTTGAGGATGATGAGCGCAGGGGCAAACCAGGTGGCCAAGGTCACGAACGTAATACCGACCGCCGCGACGGTGACGACTACGCTCAAAGTAGCGAGCGCGGTCACCATTTCCGTGGGATTCTGCGCGAGCGTGCCTTTCTGGATCGCATCCCATTTGCTCCAAAGCCCGGCCGCACCCAGTAAAAACGTGACTCCGATGACGATGGCCGACATCAAGAGATTGAGCACGCCCAGGGTAAGGAGCGGGCCCAGGCTATCCTTGAAACCGGCGAAGAGATGCTCGATCGTGACCGGCCGGCCCTCGTCCGAATCGCGGCACGCCACCATCAGGCCCGCTGCAAACACCGGCTGAAACAAGCTGATCGCAACGTTACCAACCAAGGGGATCGCCATCGCCACTCCAAAGAGCACGAACATCACGACCATGATCCCGATCCAGATCCAAGGAGCGCGCTTGAAGATCGCGTAGGCCTCCTTGATCCAGGCCGAACCGCGACTTCCTGGCACCGTCAGAATTTCCATGGGCTCCCCCTTCAAAAGTCCTGCATCAAAGATCCGAATTTACAGATCCAGGATCATCGGCATCACGATCGGCTTCTTGCCAATCGTTTCATTATAATATCGGCGCAATCCAATTCGAACTTCTTCTTGCAAGTCCATCTCGACCTGCCCGCGCTGAAGTTGATCCTCGTAGCGGATGATCAGCCGGCGAGCGACGTCGCGGGATTCCTCGATAAGGCGGATTTCCTGCTCTTCGGACACCAGGCCTTTGGCGATCACCTCGGGTCCAGCCATGATCCGGCGAGTCTCGGCGTTACGCACCATGAGCACGAAGACGATGCCCTTTTCGCCCATCTGGCGGCGCTCCTTGAGCACCAGACGCGTGATGTCGCCCCCCTCGCGGCCCTCGACGAGGACGCGCGTCTCCTCGAGTTTTTCGACCACATGGGGAGCGGTGTCCGCTGCGAGCTCGATCACGTCGCCGTCGGTTGCGATCAGGACGCTTTCCTCGGGGAGACCCACTTCCATAGCGAGCTTGGAGTGATGCACGAGGTGGCGGTATTCGCCGTGGATCGGGATGAAGTACTTTGGACGCACCGTCTCGAGCATCGTCTTGAGTTCGGGTCGGGTCGCATGACCGGAGGTGTGGATGTCGTGGATCGACTCGTAAAGAACCTCTGCTCCCTGCTTGAAGAGCTGGTTGATCATACGGCCGATGGCTTTCTCGTTGCCGGGGATGAACTTCGAGCTCATCAGCACGAGATCGCCCTGCTGGAGCTTGATCTGCGAGTGCTCGCCGTTGGCGACGCGGAGGAGCGCGGCCCGGTATTCGCCCTGGCTGCCCGTGGAGAGGACGATGACCTCGTTCCGCGGGTATTGATGGATCTGATCGAGCGAGATCAGCACCTGCTCGATCCCCTGGATGTAGCCGGCCTCAGTGCCGAGGCGGACGTTCTGATCCATCGAACGGCCCGCGAGGGCGACCTTCTTGTTCATCTTCTTGGCCAGGTCGATGACCTGGCTCATGCGCGCCACGTTCGAGGCGAACATCGAGACGATGGTCAACCCCTCGGCCGCGGCGAAGAGCTGCTCGAACTTGCGAAGGATCAGGCTCTCGCTCATCGCGTGCTCATGGCGCTCGACATTAGTCGAGTCCGACATCAGCAAGAGCACGCCTTCGTCTCCTGCCTTGCCGAAGACCTTGAGATTGACCGGCTCGCCGAAGTACGGCGTTGGGTCCATCTTGAAGTCCCCGGTATGGATCACCTTGCCGGCGGGCGTGTCGATGAGCAACGCGGCCGAATCGACGATCGAGTGATTGACCGACTCGGTGGTCACCTTGAAATGCTTGAAGCCGAAGCTCTCACCCATCTTGAAAGTGCGGATCTCGGTCTGGTCCAGCAGACCGTGCTCCTTGAGCTTCTCGCGGATCAGCAGCGAAGTGAATGGGGAGGCGTAAACTGGCGCGTCGATCCCCGCCCGGATCGCGAACGGCAGGGCGCCGATGTGATCTTCATGGCCGTGGGTCATGACGAGCGCCTTGATCTTATCCTTGCGCTCCTTGAGGTACGTGAAGTCCGGAATTCCGAACTCAACGCCAAAGTGGTCAAGATCCGAGAAGATGACCCCGCAGTCGACGACGATGATCTCGTCGGCGTATTCGAGGATCATGCAGTTCATGCCGATTTCGCCGAGACCTCCCAGCGGAATGATACGCAATGGGTTTTCGCTCAAGCGACGGGCTCCTGCAAAGGGGTAGATTGAGACCCGGCTCGGACATGGCCAGGATGTGTGGAGAGAACTTGCAGCACCCGTGCCGCCAGTGTGTCGGAAGCAATGTCGGTCTCCTCACCGACGATGAGATCGGCGTAGGCTTTGGTGGGCTCGAGGTGCTCGTGGAACATCGGTCTCACGGTATCATAGTACTGCCGGATGATGCTATCGAGGCTGCGGCCGCGCTCGCGGACGTCGCGATGAAGACGACGAATGAATCGAATGTCCGCCTCAACATGCAGATAGGTCTTGAGATCGCAGAGATCGCGGATCTCCGGATCCCAGAGGGCAAAAATTCCCTCGAGGATGACCGCCTTGCAGGGCCCGACGAGCTCGGTCTGCGCCGAGCGCCGGCTGTTGCGGAAGTCGTAGATTGGTACCGGCACTTGCTCGCCGTTCTTGAGGCGGCGGAGATTGTCCATGAGCAACGGCCAGTCAAAGGCTTCGGGATGGTCGAAGTTGGGCTCGCCGTGCACGCGCAAATGGCTTGGCAGCGACGGAAGGTAATAGGAGTCCTGATGGATCAGGACAACGGAGGGGTCATTCACCCTCTGCATCACTTTCTTAGCGAACGTGGTCTTGCCAGAGCCCGACCCGCCCGCGATCCCGACGACAAACATCGCCTACTTCTCCTTATTTATTTGCGGGCTCTCTTAGCATACTTTCGGATGCGTTGTCCTTGCTGGTTTCCCTGGAGTTTGTACCTCGCCGGAATTTCCTCATAACCAGCGAAGAACACCTTGAGCGCCGCCTCCTTGTGGATTTTCCCATCATAAGGAAGCCGAAGTCGATATCCCGCTGGAATCAAAGACTTACCCGTATATGCCCCGTCGCTCAGGGCTGGATTCAAAACTCTCAGCTTGGCGAAATCCAGCTTCATCAGCCGGACTAGCTGTGGGAGCGAGATAGAATGCGGGAGGGGAGCCTCAATCGAGGCAATAGGCCTGTGCCGTTCCACCTTACCGAAGTACTTCTCCGCGTCGCGCTCGACTTCGATCGCCGCCAGCAGCTCCATGAAGAAATTGCTCGAGGCAAAGCCAAAGGTCCGGCCACGGTAGTTGCCCACCAGGTCCTCGATCTCCTCGGAGCCCACCTGGCGCACGGCCCGCATCATCCCCTTGCGGCCGTGATTATAGGCGGTTACAGCGAGCGGCCATCGTCCAAGCGACTCGTAATTGCCTCGCAGCAGCTTGGCTGCGGCCTCGGTGGCGCGGATGGGGTCATTGCGCTCGTCGACCGCGTCGTTGATCTTGAGGTAAAGCCGGCCCGTCGAGCGCATAAACTGCCAGATCCCGCTTGCCCCGACCTTCGAGCGCGCCCGCACGTTAAAACTGCTCTCGACAAAAGGCAGGCGCGTCAACTCGACCGGCATTCCTTGTTCGGCAAAGATGCGTTCCATCTCGCCCAGGTAGCGGCCCGATTGCTTGAGTCCATCCAGAAAGACGTCTTTTTGGCCAAGTTGAAACCGCAACCGCTTGCGGTGCGCGGCATTGAGAAACTTGTTGGGCTCGTTCACGTCTTGAAACAGCTCGTAGACCTTGCGCTCTTCTTCGGTGAGAGTGGCCAGGGCCTGGGGATCCTTCTGCTTTCGGTGGAGCGAGAGGAGGACCTTCTTCCAGTGGCTCTTGGCGTCCCGGGTGCCGCGCGAAGCCCGATCCAGGTCGATCACCTCATAAACGTGATCAATATATTTTGCGTCGTGGATCAACCCCTGCCTGCTGGTGTATTTTGAGTAAATGTCGATCCAGAAGTCGACGTTCTTCCGCAGGCGCTGGTCCACGGCGAACTGGAGGGGCGGCATGACGGTATACACATGGCGCGCATCGCTCCCGGCGGAAATCCCCGTACACGTGGCAGCCCTGGCATCCGACGTCTCAACGGGCGAAGCCTGCACGTCGGGAATCATGCCCGGAAATGCGGAAGCGGCGGCGATCAGGGTCAGAGCGACGAAGCTGCGTGCGAGTCCCGGCATGGTGTCCTCCCATGTTAAGTGCGCGGACCATCGCGGTAAAGCCAGATCGATCTTCGTCGCGGCGAGCGCCGCGATTGCGCTCTCGGCGTGTCAGGGATCTGACGACTCGCCTGACGCTCCGATCCGGCTTCTCATGGATCCGCCGCCGGCCACTCTCAACCCGCGCTCCACCTTGGACGCGACCGGGCAGCGGATCAACGCCCTCCTGCATCGAGGACTGACCCGCATCGACTCAAACCTCGACCCGCAGCCCGACCTCGCCGCGAAATGGCAGGCCTCTGATCACGGTCGAGCCTGGAAGTTCACTCTCCGCTCGGAACTCAAGGACCACGGTGGCGAACCCATCGATGCCGCCCGCATGGCGGCTTGTCTCGAGAACTACCGCATGGGTAAGCCGGCCTCGCCGCTGAAAGGCGCCTTCGCAAGCTGGATCCGCACCGACCACGACGAACACGCGCGCACGGTGACCCTGATCCTCGATCGGCCTCAGCCCTATGCCCCGCGCGAAGTGAGCGTGCTTCGCTACTTCAGGACCCCTGGCGCGGAAACGCCCTGCACGGAGCCCGATCCGCGCCAAGTCCCGATCATCGGAAGCGGCATCTACCGCGCCCAACCCTGGAGCATCGCTCCCGAAGGCGCGATCCGCCTTGAGCCGATGGAACCGGGCCGAGCGCGCTTGGAGATTCTCTTCGTGCCCGACGATAATGCCCGCGCGCTCAAGCTCGTGCGCGGAGAGGTGGACGCGATCCAGAACGGCATCTCTCTGGCCAAGACGCGCTGGATCCAGCGCGAGTATCCGGAACGCTTCCGCATCCTCGAGCGCGAAGGCGTCGCCGTCAGCTATCTTTCTTTCAACCTCAACGACCCCCTGCTCGCGCGCAAAGAGATCCGGCAGGCGCTTTCGCTCGCGATCGACCGCGAAAGCATCGTCCGAAACAAGCTCTTTGGCTTTGGCACGGTGGCGGGCAGCTTGCTCTCGCCCCGGCTTCCGGAGAGCCGCCAGATTCCTTTCGACTTCGATCCAGCGCTTGCCGGCAAGCTGCTTGACCGGGCGGGCTTTCCCAAGCGAAAAGGCGCGCCCCGACTGACGCTTCACTTCAAGAGCACGCCGGCCCGCGAGGGCATCGAAACGGCGCTCATGCTCCAGGAAATGTTCAAGGCCATCGACGTCGAGCTAAAAATCAACGTCGTCGAGCCCGCGGTCTTCCTGGCTTCCGTGCGCAAAGGGGCCTATCAGATCTACACCTCGCGTTGGGTGGGCATCGGCGACGGATCCATTCTCAACACCACGCTTCGCACCGGCCAGCATCAGAACCGCGCCCATTACTCCAACCCCGAAATGGATCGCCTCCTCGATAGCGCGAACGCTGAGCCTCTGCTCGAGGGGCGCGCCCCGTTGATTTTCCGGGCACAGGAAAAAATGATGGAAGACCTGCCGTATTTCCCCCTGTGGTACTGGAGCAACGCGCTGGTATTGAAAAAATCGATTACCGGCATCGAGGCGTCCGAGCTTTCGCTCAGCGGCGGCCTCGAGCCGCTCACGCGCCTCAGGAGATCCACACGGTGAAACGCTTGCTCTGCCCTTCGATCCCGACCTCGCAGCACCCCGTCCAACTGCCGCCCACCGAAGCGGACCATGCGCTCAAAGTCCTCCGACTCCGCGATGGCGACGAAGTGATCGCCATGGATGGCCGCGGCCATGCGGCCCAGGCCCGCATCCGGGTCACCGGCGGTGGCGGCGCCCGGCTGGAATTCATATCGGACGCCTCCTCCACCTCCCGCGCGATCGAAGGGGTCCAGCAAGGTTGGAGCGCCCCGGCTCCGGTCGTGCTCGAACTTTCGATCCTCAAAGGCGACGCGATGGAATGGGCCGTCGAAAAAGCCGTCGAGCTCGGCGCACGTGAACTAGTGCCGCTCGTCACCGCGCACACCGTGGTCCAGATCAAGCAGAAAGGCCCCGACGCCTTCCAGGCGCGCTGGCAAAAGATCGCCGACCAGGCTCTCAAGCAATGCGGCCGACTGGAGCGCCTGACGGTCCGGCTCCCGATCGACCTCGAGGACCACTTGACCGCGACGTCCGTGGACGGCATTTGCAAGGTCCGGCTCTTTTGCGACGAAACGCAGCGCGAGCGCGCTCCCGAGCTGCTTCACTGGCTCAACACCGCGCCAAAGGACCTTGGAGAAATCCGGCTGTTGATCGGACCCGAAGGGGGATGGAGCGCCGCCGAGCGCGACCTGCTCTTGCGCGAGCCTGGAATGGTTCGCGTTGGCCTGGGACCGTGGGTGCTACGGGCCGAAACGGCCGCGCTCTTTGCCATAGGGCTTTCCTGTGCCCACTTTCGCGGGCTTGCACACAGGTAAACTTCTATTTTGACTTTCCTCTTTGAAATTGAGAAGTTGAGACTATGGAAACCGATAAGAGTTCCGAGCTGAAATTCAAGCCGATCACCGAAGGACTGGGTTTTCATCCCTTCTCCGACGGCATGCCTTACGCTCCGCTTTCGCAAGCGCCGGGAACCTCCAGGACCGCCGCGACCGCTGCGGCGATTTCCCAAGGAGCGGGCGCCGTCTCGGCCGGCACGCCCAAGTTTTCTTATCCGACTCCGCGGGCCGAGAAGCCCGTGCTGACCCCGCGTGTTTCCGTTCCCGTCGTCCAATCCGGCACAGTCGCCTCGCCTGCCGCGATCACCCGCGCCCAGCCCGCGATGCAGACTCCGGCTTCTGCCGCTGCCGCTGCCGTTGCAGCCGCCGTTGCGGCCAAGGTCGCGCAGCAGGCCGAAGCCCAGCGTTTCGCCGCTCCCGAGTACGGATTTTTCTATCTGATCAAGCGCGTGCTGGCTTACGCGGTCGACACCGTCGTTAACTTCAGCCTGTGCATCGGCGCGCTGAGCCTCGCGCTCTGGAAGCAGGATCTCAATCCCGAGCTGCTGGTCAATCCCAGCGTGCTTTTGGTTTCGACGCTGTTCTTCGTCGTCTTCCACTGGGCGATCCTGACGTCCCAGGAAATCGCCTTCGGCACGAGCTTCGGCAAAAGGATGTTCCGCCTCGCGCTCGACGGCTCGACTTCCGCGATCTTCCTGCGCTCTTTCTTCTTTTTCCCGAGCGTCGCTTTTGGCGGCCTCGGCCTGCTCTGGGGCCTCTTCAACAAGAAGCGCCGCTGCTGGCATGATTCGATCGTCGATCTGCAACCCATTGAGATCGCCCGGCTCTGAGCTGACCGGAAGCCCACAATGCCCAAGACGTTAGCGCCGCGAAAATCCAACACCAAGATCCGCCCGACCTCGACCGTCGCCACGGCGCTGCGCAAGCTCCAGCGCAAGGGCCACAAAATAGTCTTCACCAACGGCTGCTTTGACATACTTCACAAAGGGCATGTCTCGTATCTCGACCGCGCCCGTCGACTCGGCGACGTGCTCGTGGTCGCGCTCAACTCCGACGCCTCGGTTTCGCGCCTCAAGGGTCCGGACCGCCCGATCAATGTGCTCCGCGACCGCATGGATGTCATGGCAGCGCTGGAGTGCGTGGACTTCGTCGTTTCCTTCGGCGAGGACACGCCGCTCAAGACCATCCTCAAGCTCCACCCCGACGTACTCGTCAAAGGCGGCGACTGGAAGCCCGAGCAGATCGTCGGATCCCACGAAGTGCTCGGTTGGGGTGGCAAAGTGCGTTCGTTGAAATTCGTCGAAGGCCGCAGCACCACCCGTATCATCGAAAAGGCACGGCAGTAATAGGTCTGAATCGACGGCCTCTCATTCACCGTGGATACGGGACACGGAGTCGAACCTGCATTGGGCCAAAGGGACTTTTCAAAAGTCCCATTAGCCCAATGACCCACGGAGCTCCGCCCCAACCCCCTGACCCGGTAAACCCTGCCCATTTCATCGACCGCAAGGGCCGTTTAGAATGATCTTCATGGATGTCAGGTCGTCCGAGTCCAGGCAGTATGTTTCAGACGAAGAGCGGTTCGCCACCCAGCTCCGCCAGCGGCGCGCGCAGCAGGAAGCGGAGTTGAGCGCCATGGACCAGGAGCATCGCGTGGCCATCGAGAATAAGGCCGCCTACTTCTCCCGGCAGCTTGAAGAGCTGGAAAAAGGTTACAAAGTCGAGATCTCCCGCGCCAAAGAGCTGGGTCAAAAGGAAGTCGAGGAGCTGCACAAGCACCACCAGAACGAGCTCAAAAAGGAGAGCGAGGCGCAGGACAAGGAATTCGAAAAACTCCGTGAACGCGAGCGCGCCCGCATCGAGACCTATCGCCGCAATCAAGACGAAGTCCTCGAAAAGATGCATGAGAAGTACGCCCGCTCGCAAGACGAGATGAAGAAGAACAATTCCTAATACAAGATTTCCGGGCCGAGAACCAAAGCAGCAAGCCGCTCAGAGCTTGCACCAGTCTTGATCTGGCGCCGTCTGGGAACAGCCAGAGCAAAGAAAAAGGGCGCCCAGCACTAGGCCGAGCGCCCTAAAGTCGCGGAATCCGTGAGTCACGAATCCTCAGCCCTTACTTGTTGCCACGGATGGCGCGGTCAAAGGCGGCGACCGAAGTCAGCGCCAGACCGTAAACCAGGCAGACCGCGAATGCGGCGCCCGACGGGATCGCGGCCGCGAAGATCGGCTCCCAGGACTGCATGAACAGATTGAAAATGAAAATCCAGCTGAAGGCCGCCCAGGTCAAGCCCATGCCCATCAGCGCAGGAAGCGAATTGGTATAAGTGAAGTGGGCGTAAACGATACCCCAGAACACCGCGATCAATTCGAAGAAGATGAAACCCGTCAGGATCGCGCCCAATCCGGCGTCGTAGTTGGCGGCCGCGGCGCCCAGAATCGGAGTCGCCATCAACTTGGCCGGAAAAGTCAGCTCCAGACCGACGGCCTTAGAGAAGATCATCGCGAAGACCAGCGCAACCACGCCAGCGAAAGCGCCCGCCAGGAGTCCCGCGGCCCAGCGGGTCTTGTCGACCTGGATCCACTTCTCGACGACATTGATGTCGCCAGTGGTATCAATCATATCAACGGCAGAATGTTGGTGCTGCATGCTCAATCCACTCCTCAAAAGTAATTTCAGATCTTATAGCCCACCTTAATAGCAAAGCCAGACTGATTTTTAAGCTGTATTTTTCAACCCAGACCCACTCGAGTCTCTAGGCGCCTTTGCTGCCGACGGACAATCCAGTCCTGCAGGGGGCCGAACGCACACCGAAGCGCAAACCCCGTGGCCAGAATGAGCGGAAATGCCAAGCGAATCAGGATTCCTTCGCGGCGAAGCGGCTCTGCCAGCAAAACCAGGATTCCAAAAAAAAGTGCTGCGAGGCAGGTCCAAGTCCGCAAGCCCCCTCGCAGGAGCCGCGCCTTGAGCCAAGGGCGTCTTTCGGCTTGGAGCGTCAAAATTCCACTGATAACGCAGGCCAGCTGGGCGGCGCCGAGACAGACCAACACCTCCAACCCCGTCAGGCTGAGCCCGATCCCGAGCCAATAGGTCAGCGCGCTGCCGATGATTCCACAGAAAATTGCTGCCACGGAGATCATCTATACACGGGTCACGACACCCGTTAAACTGATATTACAAACATGCCGAATCCCCCCTCCCAGCCCGTGATCGACTTTCACGTCCACGCGTTCCCATTCTGGGATCGTTCCGTTTTGGCACGGCTGCCGCTTCCGATCGGCTCAATGAGACGCAAAGCCCGATCGCTCTTCAGCCCACTGACGAGTACCCTGCATCAGGCTCAGACTTGGGCACGTCACCTCCCCGATCCGGCACGCAGAGCGGTGGACGCTCTCGGCGCGCTCGCTCCCGCGCCCAACCTCCTGGTCGAGTCCTCACCCGGCGACCTCATCGAAACCATGGACCGGGTCGGAGTCGACCAAGCGGTGCTCATCGCGCACGAGCCGACCATCCCCAATGCCTTTGTCCTTGAGCAATGCCGAATCCAGGCCCATCGCCTCATTGCCGCGGTCACCATTCCAGCGGGCACACCTGACCCGGCCGATGCGCTCCGGAAGGCGCACGCCGATGGCGCCAAAATACTCAAGATCCACGCCGCCGCCGAAGGCGAGTCGCCCGACTCCCTCCACTACAACGCGCTTCTCAAAGCCGCTACCGAGCTCGGCATGCCCGTCATTCTTCATACGGGTTGCCTCCATCTGCCCCTCGTCTTCAAAAAACCCGACTTTGGCCGTGTCGAGCACTTCCGACCCTGGTTCGAGGAATTCGGCGACACGCGCTTCGTGCTCGCGCACATGAATTTCCATGAACCCATCGTCGCTCTCGATCTCTGCCAAGAATTTCCAAATCTCCTGGTCGACACCTCTTGGCAGCCCGTGGAGACGATCCACGAGGCCGTGCGCCGGATCGGCGCGGAGCGAGTGCTCTTCGGCTCAGACTGGCCAATGGTCGGAAACAACATCGAGGTCGGACTCTCGCGGATCGACGAGTGCGTGCGCATGGATTGGATCACGGAGGAACAAGCCGCGCTCATCCGCGGCAAGAACGCGGCCCGCCTGCTAGGACACGAGGAGTCGCGGGATGCTTGAGTTTGAGCGGATGACCGCGGACGAACTCGAAGCGCTTCCCCGACTTCAAACCGTGTTTTTGTTTCCCGTAGGCGCGCCGGAAGACCACGGCCCTCACCTCGCGATGGGCCTCGACTGCGCCGAAGCCGCCAGGCTCTGCCGCATGACCGCGGAACGGATCGAAAAGGACCTACCCGGCTGGAAAGCCGTGCTGATGCCCTCCGCCCCGCTCGGCGTTCAAAACGTGACCACCGCCGTGGCCCTGCGGGTCCGCGCCCACGTGCTGCGTGACTGGCTCGTGGATGCCTGCCGCTCACTTGAGCGCGCCGGTTTTTTCCACTTTGCTTGTTTCAGCGGAAATCTCGCGCCGCGCACACTGACCGCCATCGAGGACGCCGGCAAGATCATCTCTCGCCGGAGCCTCCTCAAGCGCGCAAGAAGGCTCTGGGCCGGAAGCCGGGCCCTGCCTTACACCACGCTCGTTTCCGCATCCTCGGCGCTCACCACCGCGGAGGACGCGCGCCGCACTCCCTTCTGGCCCGATCCCGTCGAACACGGCGGAGAGCGGGATACTTCGATCGCTCTTGCCCTCTCGCTAGGGGAATCCAGCTCCGACGAAGTCTGGGTGCGCGTCGGCTTTCCACAGCTGGCGCCGGCCAATCGCGCAACGGGAGCCCTGGCGCGTTTCCTCGCGCGCAAGACGTCCAGCACCCGCGGCTATTGGGGCGAACCCGCCCGCGCCACCGAAGAGCGCGGACGCGCCGAGCTCGAGGCCACGGTAACTACCCTATTCACGCGCCTTCGGGCCGTGTGGGAAGGTGCCAATCCCAACTACCTGTTCCGTTCGTACTACTCGGTTCTTCCACCCAACAAGAGCTTCGCGACCGCCTGGCTTCTGACATTCGCTCTCGGGGCGATGTTCTGGCTCTGGATCTCGATGATGACGCCAGGGAATGGCTGAGGCGCGAATAGAATATGAACCAGACTCCCACCTCCCAAAACACGCAAAACAGCTGGATCGCGCTGGATGGGCTCCGCAGCTTCGCAATGCTGCTCGGAATCCTCTTCCACATCACCTTGAGCTTTGTCTCGGAGCGGATCGACTGGCCGGTGCGCGATCTCCATAACACCCAGTTTTTTGACCTTTTCGCCTCGCTTTCGCATGCCTTCCGGATGCAGCTGTTCTTCCTGATCAGCGGATTTTTCGCCGCGCGCACGCTGGATACCAAGGGCTCGCTCAAGCTCATCCATTCGCGCGCGCGACGCCTGGGGCTGCCGCTGCTGATCTTTTCGCCCCTGCTCTATCCCGTGATGCAACCCCTTTGGGGTGGAGCCTCGCCCAAGACCTGGTCCAATCTGGCGTCGCTGTCTGGCTTCAGCGACTACCCCGCCCATGCCTTCTACCATCTCTGGTTCCTGCAGTACCTGCTCGCACTGATCGCGGCCAAGGTGTTGGTGGACGGGCTCTCCATCCGCTTCAAGTTCATTGAGCGCCTGCGCGAGTT